>CAZMJD010000071.1:1082-7680 GCA_964566385.1 uncultured Candidatus Poseidoniales archaeon
GATTATGCAGCTGTACGGTCCATGCCTTCGTCATCAGAGACTCAAGCATATGGGAATCACACATCTTCTTATCTGAAGAAAGCTGGCCTTGACACGGATCGCCCGAATGTTGAGCGAATGGTCCAATGGAGTGTATTTGTGGATGGTGGATTGCTTGGTGGTGATGGCGTGCCTGATACTGAGTTCCCCGTGAAGTGGTATCTGCTGGATATCGATTGGGATTTCACCGCTGATGGTACTGACCCCTTCAACTATGACACAGATGGTGATTGGTACTTGGACAGCATGGAAGTAGCATTCGATCAGGAGGCTGCCAATGCCGATATAAGTGTCGGAAGAGGTGAAACCTACTCGCCGCTGCGTTGTGATTATCAGGCCTGCCGGTCCATGTGATGGAGATGGAGATACGAACACGCTCTGGGTTGAACTCCCTGCTCGTGATTCTTCTCTTGCTGGTTTCTGCTGCTCCTTTGATGGCACCTATCTCCTCGGCTGAATCGGGTCGTTCCTCCTCGGCACAGGTCACCACGTTGTTCAGTTCAATGGCCACGACCGACATCGCCAGCGCCATGGCAGGTGCGCCCGACACCTCGGTGATGGTCCGTCTTCCCGTGGGTGCTCACGTGACTGATGCCCGCGTCGGGCTCAGTGGTGCATCCAACATGGGGTGGGCTTCTCTTTTGATGGATGATCAATCTGATTGGGAAAGTGGTGTTTCAGCAGGGGTTGATAGTCACAGTGACGATCTGACACTGGGGCAAGTTTCACCTTCTTCGCACTTCTTTAGCCATGGTCCGAATGACATTATTGGTGCGAACACGACTGCAAACATGTCCAATCAGTTCTTCGCAGTACATCAGCCTGCAACTAGTTCGATCAATGAGACTCTGTTGTCGTTGCAGTCCTCGACACTGTCTAATTTCCCCTCGCAATACAGTGGCGCAATGATTCGGTTCGGGGGTCATACCTTCCAATCATCTTGGAATCAAGGCATACCGTTCAATCAGACAATCAGTGCCATTCACTCTAATAATGGCACTGTGGCTCAACATGTCTTTCTCGATAAGGGTACATGCACAATTCCATCGATATCTTCGTCTTGGTCATCCGCCTATGGTTTCCTCGATATGACATATGATGGTGACGAGCATGTCTACGGTATCTTGTCGACCTATCGGAGCAACACCTACCTTCCGAGCTCAGCCTATCTCAGTCTCCTGAAATTCGATGTGAGCGATCCTTTTGATTGGGTCTGCATCTCTTCCTATGACCCCTCGAGCCGGAATCATGGCATCTATCGTGGTATCTCCTATGACAGAGCGAATGATGTCGTGTGGCTAGCTCATACTGAACAACGCCTCGCCATTGGGTATGAATTCCTAGACGATGGTACGATGAACAGGCTTCTCAACACTCATGTTCAGGATGGAATACCTACGAACACCATTGTCGGTATGGCAGTGCACGATGACACATTCATCTTCCGCACATATCAGACTTGGCAGCGTGATCAGGTAGAGGTGTGGGAGGTCCGCTATGGTGACTTGACCCTTTATCCTACTACCACTCGTACTACCCTTAGCCAGAACGGAGTGGGCTTACACTATGATGGGCAACGTTTGCTCACTTCCGATTATTATCACAATCAACCGTGGTACAATCGATACATGATCGAATTCGGAATGGGACTGGCGTACGATAATCCCGCTACATTCAATCCAGGAACTACATATTTCTACGGTGAAGAACTCAGAGCGATCGACAGCATCGTTTCTGTTGCGACCAGATACAGGTCGACGAATGTGACCGCAGGTGACAGTGTGACGTATGAACTTTCGACCGATCAAGGACAAACCTGGGTAACGACTCATACTAACTCCACAACACACATGCCAGTCGCATCCAACAATCTGTCATGGCGGGTTCGCCTCAATGGTCAATCAGCGACCTCATGGTGGATTGAGCTCTCCCCCTCAACTTCATATCGCTCTTTGGGGACATGGACATCACCGATGAAGCATACGGCCAGTGAGATCGGCAAGGTTCGTCCAGTCTGGATTGCCAACACTCCATCGAATACTGGATTGATGGTTGAAGTGACGAATGATGGAGGCTCGACTTGGCTGCCTGCAGCTAATGGCTTGGTCACTGAATTTTCTCAGAGTGGCCGCGATGTAGGCATACGTGTTCTTCTGAATTCCTCAGATCCCAAGTCCACTCCTGCCCTCCAAGAATTGACGCTGCACTACGAGGAAGGATTCCCTCGTGACGTGAACATCGATGTAGGTGATGATGGAACCGTGGATTTTGCAATGGTTGGTTTGCTGAACGCCAAACAGATCTTCCAAGGGTCCAACCTGGTCGATGCTCTGAATGCCCACATTCCACAGAACGGTCTGGGTGTGGTTGACATCCCATTGGCCACCACTGCGACGAGTCCTGGTCGCGTGCTATTCTCAGATCTAGAGGTTCGTTACGAGATGCGCACTCGTATCCTCGATGTTCAGATGGATACTACTCTTCTCATTCCCGATGATGTGTCTCAACCCTTGGTCGTTCGCGTTGCACTTGGGACGGGCATCGATGCCATCGAGCGTGTCACCGTGAATCTCAGCAATGCGAATGGAGAGGATCCATCCCTGCTCTGGGACCGCACCGATGGTTGCTCTCAGACTTCATCGACCAGCACTGCGTTGGTACTTGATGGACGAAATTGTTCGAGTTATCTGAATGTCAATGGGATTCTCAGCCTACGCTTCCCGATTCGAACTCTTTGGGATTGGGACGATGACAATCAGATTATGGCGACGTTGAATGTGGATGATTCAGTTCGTAATCGCGTTGTTGCAGAATGGACGACTCCAACACTTGGTTTCTCCGTTGAGAACGATGTACGCCTTGATGGCCTTTCTGCTGTGGATGAAAGTGGTAGGTCTCTCTTACCTGGCGATTGGATGAGGGGTGGGACTACCCTCACCCTCTCGGGAAGCATCTCGTTCGAAGGAACCGAGCTGGCCCCACCTGCTGGCCGATTCAATCTATCCATCTATGGACAGAATCTAACTCGCGATGGTGACCCTGATCCTTCACATCAATCGGAACTTTTCGTTAAGGAACCAAACCCAGCCTTTGGCGCCTATACATTACGTTTCACGACCCCCATTGAGTCAACTCAAGGTGGTATGTTGTTCACCGTCCGTGCTGAGGATCTTCCACATGGTACCAGTGTTCACATCAATCCACTCCAGAGTAACATCCGACTTGTTCTGGATGGACAGAGCCCCCTCGTGATTGGAACCACTCCAAGCAACGGTTCTGAGCTCAAATCGTCATCCTCACAACCCATTGAGATCATGGTGCAAGACAGCGTTGAGCCACCTGATCGCATCACGATGAACTACTGGGTGGAGAGCATACATGATGGCATTGATCCGAACGGTAAGCCGAATGAGGATGAGTACGTCTCCCAAATTCTCATCGGGCCTCAGACTCTTCCAGGAGGGATTCTCATATTCTCGACAACCATAGATGACAGTCGTAATGAACTGGGAGACAAGGTTGTCATGTATTTCACAGGTCAGGACTCCCAAGGCAACACGATTGCTATGGGTGGGGGGCCCGTATGCCCAACGTCTTTCTATGGATGCTTTGATGATATCACTGGCCTCGATGAACACTCGAACTTTCTTCCAGATTGGGATGCATCTCGTCTCATCTATACCACTCGTGTCGAGAAAGCTCCTGTGATCGACTCAGATGCATCATTCATCTTCGGGCATGAGGATGGAGAATCACTCCACCCTGGTGTCACGTATGATCTGAATCTGAATCTTTCAGATGAGAATGGTTGGTATGATCTCCGAACCGTATTGATCTCTCTGACCGGTCAGTTCGAAGAGGGTGATCCATTGATCATCGCTACAATCGATGATGGCGCGACGACGTTCATTTCAACCTCATCTGATGTTGCCGTCAGTAATCTCTACTCCCATCTATTACCCGTTGGATCTTTCGATATACGGATGAAGGTCCGGTTCAGTATATCTTGGTCTGCAGATTTCACAGAAAGTATGACGCACACTGTCGCGGTCAAGGTACAGGATCAGCCATGCATCGTTAGAACCGATGAGCCTTGTCATGAAGAGTCCTCCTCGCTCGGGCGGGGCTCTTGGGTGTTCAACGCTGACCTTGACTTCGATCTAGGTCCAGGCCGCTTTACTGCTATCGAGTTGACCTCTCGGCGCGATGTCTTCGCAGATGCGCTGAGAACCTCGGTAGTGATAGGTTCGGGCCAGGTCCTGCGTTTGCAGGGACGCGTGCAGTTTACCGTCGATTCATCACCATGTCCCGAAGGTGGGGCACGAGTTGTGATCCGATTCGGTGACCTTTCGTGGGGTACAACTGTCGGCGATCATGGAGAATTTCAACTCGATATCATCATCCCTTCGACGAATGGCCAGGATCTCCTTCTCGATGTTGGGCTAGAAGACCTGCTTCGGGAGCAAGCGCCTGAGCGAGTCAATGGCCCTCAGATTCTGTTCAAAGTGGATGATGAATCGCCTCTGATCACATCTGTTGAACCAAGCAGTGGTAACATCTCGATCACCACGGCGAGCGATTTCTACCTCACTGTTGAGGCACATGATGATGTTGGATTCGATGAGGGCCGACCGATTACTGTTCTCTGGCAGGTCCGAGCAGGGGAATTCATCATTGGGCAGGGTTCGAAGACCATGTCCAACATCGATGTTTCCGATGTGTACGCTCTATGGGAAGTTTCGATTGACCTCACGAATGGAGGCAATGTCGTACTTCTACCCAGTTATGTGGTCAATGTGTGGTTCGTCGGTTCAGATCTAAGTCGTAATCCAGTAGATCCCACTGGGAATTCAGAGTCCTCTCCTGCCGCTTCCTTCCACTTTGTTCAAACAGGACCACAGGTGAACTCTCATGACCTGATTGCTGAGTGGAGCAATCCGCGTCCAGAAGAAGGTGATTCTGTGACTCTCACGATTCAGACAGTCTCTCCGGTTCAGCCCGATGGCAATTTGACCGTCATCCTATTGCATCTTGGCCCGGACAATATCTGGGTGATGGACGTGAGTTCAACCTTGGAGATCGTGGATGGTGCTGGGCTGCTCGATATCGAAGTTGAACCTGAACCCCTTAATTTCGGTGTGTCGTCCAGTACTGAAGTGCGTTACAAGATCATAGTGCAAGATGGTCAGATACCTATGTTCGAGTTGAGCGTTGAACCAATCGTCTTCCGAACTGAACCGAGTCGAGGCATTGAGGCCTTCAACAAACAGGTTGAACAGAACTTCGGCTCAGTTCTCCTTTTCGTTGTAACAATGATCGCCATTGCCTTCGCATTATCAACCATGATCGCACATAATCGCCTGAGGCGTGATTTCATCGACCAACATTTCAGTGATGGGGACGAAGAAACTCAGGAGGTTGATGTCATTGACTCTTCAACTCCACCTCCTCCACCTCCTGGCCTCACACTCCCTGGGTCTGCACCGCCGCGTCCGCCTGGCCTGTAGGAGACTTCAATGTCAGATGAGGTCGGCCATCAATCCTCTAGACCTGTGATATTGCTGCAGGAGAGAATGGTGGCACTAGTCACTCAACTTGACATGCCAGTCATGGAGGTTGCCCTCGTCGTCAAGAAATTCATTCGAATCCTCATTGCAAGATTGGAATCAATTGCCGAAGGGGAGGGCGGCAACCTGCCCCCTAATGTTGCCGAAGCGTGGCCCATCGAGGCAACAACATCCGTCGAAGAATCAGGAATCGACCTCTCTCTTGACCGTCTACTGGATGCAGTAGATGCCCAACGCATGGATATTCTCGATACTCTAATGCGTACTGTGATCAATGACGAACAGATTCCTCTTCTTGACGCCATCCTTCTTCTTAGGCAATGGGAGCATCTGGTTCGTAGCCGGCTTGCTACCGTTGAACATCCAAGGGAACTTTACTACCCCCTGACTCTTCCAGAGGGATTCTGAGATTCACGGATTTAGAAGAATTCATCGTCCTGATGGATGGCTGCGGTCTTCAAAATAGCAGTCTGATAGGCGTCGAAGATCGACCAGAAGTAGAGTAATGGGAATAGGATAAGCGTCAAACCCAAAGGAATCTGCAACAATGTGAATTCAAATCCACGTTGGTGTTCTCGATTGAAATGCTGTCCAAGATAGATAAATGGAATCAGTGCAAGTGCACCTGCAACGAGGGGCCGGAATGCACCCCATGGACCCACGCCACCTGTGAGGCCGTCGATGATGAGGTTCCCCATCGTTCCGTGTTCCTGCTCATCCACCTCGCTCATCTGAACACCTTGACAGTCGATTCCTGATCTGCCATCTGAATCCATCGCAATCCGGTGAGGGCCAACAGAATCGCTAGACCAACGAGCACCGTCCAGAAGGGAACTCCTATTCTTCCTGCAAGTTCACTCGCTCCGAGGTTCACTCGCCATCCACCCACCACTGCTAGTCCTGCAGCCAGAAGCAGAATCCGGCCGCGACGCTTGACCGCTTCAGATGATTGTTCTGCTATGCTCTTAGGAGCCATTGGCAATTTGAGCAGG
>CAZMJD010000072.1:0-7647 GCA_964566385.1 uncultured Candidatus Poseidoniales archaeon
CCGTCTTGAACTTCTGAAAATCCCAGTCATCTTGTCGTGTCGGAGCCAGCATGGAAGATGTTCATCGTCTCACCGTACTCTTCCCCCTATAGAACCAGTCAGGCCTCCTAGAGAAAGAGAAGATTGATTTCAGAGCGGGCCAAGAGGGCGCTGAGAGGTATCTCTGTGGGTAGACTCGTTCATCTGGCCAGAGCAGCCAATGTTCTCGTGGCTCTCATGCTTCTTTCGTTGGTGGTGCCCGCCTCATTCGAGATGACTGAGCGAGCCACACTACCTTCAGACGGTGAGTTCACTTCAGGTCGCTCATCTGCCGATCTGACTGTGGATTATCTCTCCGCTTCCTGGACCTCCGCAGATGCAGGTGATCGCAAGAGCATCAGCACTCGTATCAAGAACATCGGTTCATCGTCAGCAAGTTCGTTCAAATGGGGGCTGTATCTTTCCACAGATACCACAATCACGACGAGCGATATCCTTCTGGATGATTATTCCAGATCATCCCTGTCATCGGGTAGTACCTATTCGTCAACGAAATATGTTGACATTCCCACTTCCATCACGGGAGGATATTACTACGTTGGCATGATCGTCGATACGCAGGATAGGATCAGCGAGTCGAATGAGAACAATAATGACGACTATGATTCGGGGAGAGTACACGTCTACGAGCAGCCCGACTTGATAGGTACTCGATGCTCAGGTCCCTCTTCTGGAACAGTCGGCAAGTCACTTTCCTCTTCGATTTCCGTCAAGATCGAGAACGATGTATCCAGTTCACATGGGATGAATAGCGGATCATTCGATTGGGCGATCTACCTCTCTACTGATTCAACGATCACGACCAGTGACACACAGCTCGGGTCGGATCAATATGCCTCAAGCATCACGCGAGGAAGCACACGGACTGATTCCCTCTCCACTTCAACGAAATTTCCCTCCTCGATGAATGCAGGGACCTACGAGATGGGTCTGATCATCGACGTCGATGAGGATGTTGATGAGGCTGATGAGACGAACAACGTCTATTCCTGCGGTCAGATCACCCTACAGGAGGACCTCGCCGACCTCGAAGCGTATTCGGTCAGTACGATGTCATCTTCAGCCGCGATGGGTGATACGATCACGGTTTCTTACAGGGTCAACAACCTTGGGACCGACAACTCGGGCTCGTTCAAGTGGGAACTCTATCTCTCCACTGATTCGACCATCACCACTTCAGATACTCTAGTGGATGAATTCAGTCTCAGCAGTATTACTGCGGGGTCATATCGCTCGGGTCACGAGAATAATGTCGCCATCCCAACAGGAATGAGTTCCGGGTATTACTATCTAGGGATGATTGCCGATAGCAGAGATGATGTCAGCGAATTGGATGAGACGAACAACATCGATGCCTCCAGTTCTCGAATCAGAATCGATGAACCTGCTGAACTGGTCCCATCGATTCCCTCAGGTCCAAGTACTGCTCTGGCAGGTCAACAGGTGAGCATATCGTGGAGAATCGACAATGATGGTGATGTCTCCTCTGGGTCGTTCAAGTGGGAGATGTATCTCTCGACAGATTCTACCATCACAACTTCTGACACGAAGCTCGGTAGCACGCAACAGACCAGCAGCATCAGTGGTGGGTCTTATCGTACTGGAACTTACAGCCCCACTCTGCCCAGCACCTTGCAGAAAGGTACCTACTATTTCGGAATCATCGTTGACACGAGCGATCAGGTAGCTGAGAGTGACGAGACCAACAATATTCTTCTTGGCAATTCCGTGGTTGTCACAGTCCCCGATTATGACCTTGAGGCTACATCGATCCTCATCGATGCCACGAAGAGACAGATCTGCGAAGGAGGTTCGACCTCAGTGACACTGACAGTGACGAATCTTGGCCAGGATCTGGCCCCTTCCCATTACGTCGAGATTCTTCTCGTTCTGAGCACAACGAGCAGTGGTATCGCCCAGGGTACCTCACTGTATCTTGGTCAAGGACAGACAACCGCTCAGTCCTACAGCACCCTGCACACGTTCTCGGTTCCCACGTCTGCCTTACCTGGGTCCTATCATCTGGTCCTGATTGCAGATGTCTATGATCAAGTAGGTGAGACTGATGAGAATAACAACCTTGTTTTCACCTCCTCAAATGCAGGTTTACAGATCCTGGATTGCCGCCCAGACCTTACAGCAACCTCAATCGCAGGTCCCACCGCTGGCAGCCCTGGCCAAGCGGTCGATATCGACCTTGTCCTAGCGAACGTAGGCTGGGCAGATGCAAGTTCAGTCTCTGTTGAGATTCTGCTGACCACCGATACCTCGGTCGATTCATCGGATGCTGTTGTGGCGACGACAACAATCTCGATCAGTGCTCAAAGTACGTGGAGTGATGTAGTTCGACTCTCCATACCATCCGACCAGGTCGAAGGCTGCTGGTATTGGGCAGTGCGCATCGATCCAACAGATCGGTTCGATGAACTTCGCGAGGACAACAACACACTTCTATCCAGTACCACCTTTTGTATCGCTCCCGCCGATCTTTCGGTGGTCTCGGTCAGTCAACCGGTAGGAGATGCCGTGAGTGGCTCGTTCATCGAGGTCGTGATCGAGTTGGAGAATCTTGGTGGTTCTGATGCAGGTCTGTTCGAAGTGACCTTGACACTATCATCTGATGATGTGGTCGATGGAACCGATCACGCATTCCCATCGCTCGTGGTCTCTGAACTTGAAGCGGGTGAGACGTGGACCATCAGGTCCACCGTTACATTGCCCACTGGAATCATCGGTGAACATCGCTGGATTGTTGTGGTCGATACAATGGATCAGGTCCTTGAGAAAGATGAGACTAACAATCAGGGGATGTCGGACCCCTTCTCGATTGAAACAAGATCCATCGACCTTCAGGCCATCATCATCAGTGCTCAATCGTCGGCAGATCCAGGTCAGACCATCGATGTGGACTGGAGTGTTGCTAACCTTGGTCTTGACCCTTTATCGTTCGATGTCGAGATACTGCTTTCGGTGGATGCAGTTCCGGATGCTTCAGACCAACTTCTGTATCAACAACGTGTCTTCTTACTCGATCACGCTGACTCTTATCATGAAAAGAGTCGAGTCACTCTACCTGGTGATGTCGTGGGTGAATATTGGTTCGTCCTCTCTGCCGACAACACTCAAGAGCACGATGAAGAAGATGAATCGAACAATCTTGTTGTCTCCGATGGCTCGATCATGATCGACATCGACGCTCCACCTCCAATCACATCTGACCTCAGGGGATGTGAAATTCGAGATACCGATGGCGAGTCAGGTAAAGATGCACCTTCGACACGATCCTCAGCTCTTGAACTGGGTGTGGACCCGGATGTTCTGCTTGAAGGCTGTCTTGCAGATTCAGACCATGTTGATTGGTTCACATTCTCTCTGACCCCTGGAAATCGCTCATCAATTGCTCTCTGGGTCGAGGGAGGGCGCTCGTCAGCCATCTTGTATCAGGGGGACGTGGTCATCGATCAGGCGGCGTTCGGTGAAGATGATTGGTTGGCTATCATAGCGACTCAGAATCATCCAGAGAATGCAGATGTGATTGTGTGTCACCTACAGATCTGGCGAGATGTATCCGAATCAGAGTCATCGTATCGGCTACATGTCGTGACCTCTGGGCTGGATGAAACGGTTGACATCACTCCTCCTTCAATCCCTGAGCCGTTTGGTATCGAAGGATGGGTTGTGAATGATACGGCTGAACTTTGGTTCAAGGCTGGCGATTCAGATACGTCGTACCGTGAAGCCCGTTGGGCTGGAGGCGATTGGTTCCGAATCGAGGGTACGCCATCTCTTCTCGATGTATCTACACTCGATGATGGCAAGCACTCGTTGGAGATCAGGTCTGTTGATGAGGCCGGGAATACAGGACCTATGACTGCCATCTGGATCCGAATTGATCGGACAGCTCCTGCAATCTTCTCAAATCTCTCCTACGTGAGTGGGGGTCCGTCTGACTGGGAGGGGTTCTTGGACGTTGATGTCGAAGATGGAAATGGTAGTGGTCACCTGCTAACAGAGTGGTCTTTGAATGGTTCAATATGGGCTTCTGTACCTGTGAACAATCACCTGCTTCTTCCCTTCGATGCGACCCAGATCTGGGTGCGTGTTACAGACTCTGCAGGGTGGTCAACCATCGCGGTCGTCGAAACTCCGGAAACTGAGAACGTTTCCTCATCTCCTTCGCCTCTGAGTTTCGCCGGAGATACTGAATCAGGTTCTGGACCGAACCTGATCGTCCTTATCGTCGGGCTGCTATCGCTGCTCTTCTTCCCCGCTGCAGTGATTGGCATTGTGATCTTGAATCGTCGTGGAGCTCATGTCGATGATGACGAAATGGAAGATGCTCCACCAGCTCTGCCATCACATCTTCATGCTACGGCAGAACCTGCTAAACTTGATTCCTCGGGGCAAGCAGTCCACACCGATTCGAACGGTCGTAGTTGGTGGGTGGACCCCGAAGGAAGATGGCACTGGTGGGACCAGACCTCGCAAGCATGGATTCTTTGGCAGGAGTGAGAACCGTAATGGCAACTACCTGATGTGGATGGAAGGGTTGTTTGATGTCTGTGTCCCGCTCCCTCCTTGCGGTTGTCATCTTGAGCCTCTCATCCCTGGCCATGTCGGTGGTCTCTGATGCCCGCAACACAGCCCCATCAACTGTGTCTCACTCGTTTGAGGCACCTTCCCCCTCCTCTCATTTCGGGTTTCAGACAGGATCGATCTTCAGTTCCTCCACCATCTCTTCTGGAGATGGTTTCAGTTGTGGTCTCGATGAATCTGGTTCGATCGAATGTTGGGGGTCACAGGCCGCTGTGGATGCATTGTCGTCTTTTTCAGATGCACGGGTAGCAAGGCAAGTCTCATCGTTCAGCTCCCATTCCTGTGCTCTTCTTGACGATGGTTCTGTTCTATGCGGGGAATTGTCGTCTCAAGAGTTCACCATCCCTCTTGGGCAAAGCATGGTTGCTGTAGCGCTTGATGTCGGTTCCGATGAATCGTGCTCCATCCTTTCCAATGCATCTGTTGTGTGCTGGGACAACTCGCTTGGTTCTCCATATGTGATCGAATTAGGAGGCAAAGGCGCAGTTGCAATTTCTTCTGGTGGTAATGGCTCGTGCGCCATTCTTCAGGATCAGTGGGTCTACTGTTGGATTCAGTCTTCTTCTCCTCAAATCTTGGACACAGGAGGTATGGGTGCGGTTGCAATCAGTTTGGGTGAAGATCACGGATGCGCCTTATTGGTCGATGGTAGTCTGAACTGCTGGGGTTCTGATTCATTTGGTCAGACGTCTATCGAATCGACTGCTTCGAGTGTTACCTCGCTGGTTGCTGGTGGTCACCACACATGTGTGTTGTCGAGTGACTCCTCTCTATCTTGTTCAGGCCTCGATACGTCTGGTCAGAGTAGTTTGATAATCTCAGATTCAGATACTCCAGTCGCTCTTTCTGCAGGTTCGGAACATACGTGTGTAGTTCTGGAGGATGGGTCCATCAGATGCGCTGGCCTTTCTCAGACGTCCTTGGTAACCTCTCTCTCAGATAGGGACACTGATGGCGATGGTGTTCTGAACATCTTTGATGTGCATATGCCAGGGTACGCTGGAGATTCCGTTGGTTCATCTTCACCCATCGCTATGGGGATAAAACACACGTGCGCAGTGATGTCCAACCGAAGTTTGAGCTGTTGGGGATACAACATGCACGGTCAACTTGGTCTTGGGCTGGGTTCTTGGGCAGAAGTCAATGACCCAAGATACGTCGATTTTGGTTTTGATGCAGAGGTCTGGAGTGTGGCTGCTGATGGTCACCAGACGTGTGCAATCATGGTCAATGGTTCTCTGTGGTGCTGGGGACTGAACTCCCAAGGTCAATTGGGTATCGGGACCACAGAGAAGATGTATACTCCCCAACCGGTGGATCTTGGTCCAGATCGACATGCAATGGCTGTCACAATCGGTAACTCGCACACCTGTGCAATCACGAATGATTCTGCAATCCTTTGTTGGGGATGGAACAACTTCGGACAGCTGGGGACCAACTCTTCCTCTTCCTCGGAGCTCTCTCCGCAAGAAGTTCCCCTTTCACAGGGGTTAGTTCCTATTTCTCTGGCTGCTGGAAATGCGCACACGTGCTCGGTAATGTCGAATGGTTCTCTGTGGTGCTGGGGGCTCAATAATTTCGGGCAGAACGGTCTTGGCCAGTCAGTCTCGAGTTCCTTTTACCCTCAATATGTCTCATTTCCTGATGAATCAGTCGTCATCACTGCAGTCGCTAACCGACATCAGACTTGTGCAATTATTGAGAACCGGTCCCTCTTTTGTTGGGGCGATGACGAATATGGTCAGCTTGGTCTGGGCAATGTAGGGTCAGGTCAGCAGCAGTATTCCCCCCAGTACGTCGATCTCGGTGGCCTAGAAGTTCTCAGCTTCTCAGGTGGTGATCGACATTCATGTGCCATTCTTGAGGATCATACGATGTGGTGTTGGGGCCAGAACTCCGATGGCCAACTAGGGCTTGGCAACAACACTCACCAAGGGTCGCCGATTCAGATTCCTGTCGATGTGAATGGCTCTGTTGTTGTGATGACTGGAGGAACGGGTCATTCGTGTGCGATTCTCAACGATGGCACACTGAAGTGCTGGGGTTCGAATGAGTGGGGTCAACTCGGCGTGGGGAACAGGACCGATCTTACGACACCTCAGCCGGTCTACGATTCAGTCAATCTCACATTCCATCGTGGTGATCTTGATCCAGATGGTGATGGAATCCCTTACCATTCGGACACTTACCCCCGTAATCCTGCAAGATCAGTGGAATGCAGCCTTGGAGAATATGGGGTGCACCATTGCCGGCTTGCAGATCCTGGTTACTGGGTGAACCGAACAGGTGCTCTTGCTCAATCACAATGCCCACCTGGAACCTGGCAGCCTGAATCAGGTTCCACGGGATGTTTGCAGACAGATCCCGGAAATCACACTGCTTCTGGAGGTATGTCGATTCAGATCCCTTGCTCTAGCGGTACCTACCAACCTCTCTCCGGACAACAAGCGTGCATTCCCGCTGATCCAGGCCATTTTGTCAACCTCACAGGTTCAACGGTGCAGCATCCATGTCTGGAAGGGACCTATCAGCCATTGATTGCAAGCTCTTCGTGCATCGAATCACAAGTGGGCCATTTCGCAAATGGGACGCGTTTGGTCGCACAGACACCCTGTTCAAGTGGGGAATGGCAGCCAGATCCAGGTTCAGTCGCTTGCATTCTGACCGATCCAGGCAACTACACTGGTTCAAGTGGCATGGCTGCCCAGATCACTTGTGAGAATGGTACCTATCAGAATCTTTCAGGCCAATCGGAGTGCGATTTGGCAGATCCGGGTCATTTTGTCGATCATTCAGGAGCGACCGCACAGTCTGTGTGTCCCCCTGGAACCTATCAGCCATCCGTGGCCAGCATCTCATGCATTGATGCAGGAGAGGGATATTTCGTCAGTCAATCAGGTCAGACCGAACAGACTGCCTGTCTCATCGGCACCTATCAGGCGAACCATCGTCGATCTTCCTGTGTCGATGCCTCTCCTGGGAATTACGTTCCCGTCCCTGGTTCTAGTAGTC
>CAZMJD010000073.1:0-7582 GCA_964566385.1 uncultured Candidatus Poseidoniales archaeon
ATGGGTGCGACTCTATCCCCGGCGTGCTCTCCTTCCTCTGAGCGGTGCAGAGCAATTGCGGCTGCAGCAATGGATTCCTGCCAGAGTGAACGGAACCCCTTGCCTCCGAAGATATCTCCATCAGGTGTTTCCATTCCTTCAACGAACAAGGATTTCAGAACATTGTCAAGAGCTCGTGTGCGCACCATGTGGGTGTACCATTCCAAACGGTCATCCAATCTTGCAGCTCGTTCGTGAACACAGCGTGCCATGGCGATTCGAACATCTATCATTAGCCTGATAGCATCACGTTCGAGATGCTCTGACCATGTTCGACGAGGAATCAATTCCTCCTCATCCTTCTTCGGATGACTCACCTCAATGGTTGTGAGAAGTTTTGAGGTGAGTGATTCCTCAAGAGACGTCAGAGCCTTGCTCGACATCAGATCAGCATTTTCCATGACAGGAGCAAGATGTTGTAGCAGGGCGTGGATGATGGGGAGGTGGCCAGGGCGCCGCAGGGCAACGTTCTGTAGGATTGCTTCGACAATGTCCGCGTAACGTATCTCGTCTACGGGTTCTGGAAGAACCGGGCGCCAGCGAGCGGCTCGGATTGCCGGATGCTTGTCTTCCATGTCTGAAGGACAGGCCTGCCTGCCATCAACCCTCGCTTACTCATCCTCTCCATGGAAGAATTGACTGGAACGTGAATCGATGGAGATCAGTTCATTCAGTTCATCGAGCACGTGTCCTGCTTCCGCTATGAATGACCTGACTGGAATTTCAGTGGTTGTATCGTGAGCACTCAATAGGATCTGTGCAATCAGGTCCATCGCTGAATGTGCAGCGCGGAGTGCTTCAGCATCGAGCTTGATGAATTTCCTCTCAGCTGTCAATTCGACTCTAGGGATACTTTCATCTAGGATCTCAAGGATGCTGACAGCTTCGATGTCGAGTCGCTTCAGTTCAAGAGAGAGTTCTTCGTCGAGTCGACTCATTGCTTCGATGAATTCCTCTTCCTCTTCCTCTTCTTCGACCTTCTCTTCGTCATCCATAATGATTCGTACTACGCGCCGTTCAGCCTCTTCTTCACCCTTCTCGGCCTTCTCAACACTTGCTTTGGCCTGTGTTGCTCTGTATAGTGTTCCCACGGTCAATGAATCGAGTACGATGTCTGTCCACTGCGATACTTTCTCAATGTCCCCTTCATCCTTTTCCAGCAAACCATTCTTTTTCGCCTGTTCAAGCATGTACTCCAAATCGTGGTCAACCTGGCCACGTTGTAGAATCCTGCGAATAATGGGTAAAGTCCAGACTGATTCATCGATGTCGAGATCGGCGGGATCGAACTCGATAGGCCTGTCACCTGCATGCCTGATGCCCGCTGCGAGTGGTGGTGTGTACTCCTTACGGGCTTGGCGATGAAGGGCTTGGATGAGCAATTCGATGTGGAATGGTTTGACAACTACTTCTGTCACTCCGCATTGTGCTGCTGCAGCTAGGGTGTCGGGATCGTCTTCGCTAACTAACATGATCACTCGCCCATTGAATTCAGAGGAATTGCGTATATTCGAAATGGACTCGTGAACTTCTCCATTGCTCCATTCTTCATCGATGAGCAGGACATCAGGTTTGGCAACGAGTGATGATTTCTCTGCTTGGCCAAGCGTCTGTGCTCTAGAGGTTGTGAAACCGTGCCGTGTGAGGGTCGAGGCTAGCAGATTCCGCCGACCTTGCTTCTCGTCGGCGATGACGACAGTTGGCATCCATCCCTCGCAGGCTGTATCCGTCCATTCAACGCTGCGGTGCCGGGGAACATCCCGTGGCCTATTCAAGGTGCATGCAGATTCTCGAGCCAATGTTCAGCATCGATTGCAGCCATGCATCCCATCCCTGCAGCTGTGACTGCTTGCTTGTAACGCGTGTCAGCAACATCACCTGCTGCAAATACCCCTGGTACCGATGTCATCGTGTTCTCGGTATGCAGGATGTAGCCTTCCTCATCGAGATCTATCTGTCCATCAAGGAATGCCGTCATCGGTCGATGTCCTATGGCGATGAACGCCCCTGTACAAGATATCTCATGTTCGGATCCATCCTGAGTGTTCATGAGTACTGCGCCCTTTAGACCACCCTCGTCCCCTAACCATCGTTTGACCTGACGTGAAGTCAAGATTGTGATCTTCTCGTGCTGGGATGCGCGAGCGAACATGATCTTTGATGCTCGGAATCCTTCTCTTCGATGAATAATCGTCACCTTTGAAGCGAATCTTGTGAGAAAAAGCGCTTCCTCCATGGCAGAATCACCCCCCCCGACAACGATGATGTCCTGATCTCTGAAGAATGCACCATCACATGTGGCACAGGTTGAGATTCCACGCCCTTTCTGAAGGTCCTCGTTCTCGGCATTGAGCCACAATGCCTCTGCTCCAGTTGAGATGATGACTGTCTCGGCGAGGTGGACTTCACCTTCTACCATCACCTTGAACGGGTGGCCACTGAAATCTACACCCTCTACATCTTTGTCATGTATCTCTAAGCCGAATCTCTCGGCTTGTTCTCGCATCTCGACCATCATTTCAGGCCCAGTGACACCATTAGGATAGCCTGGAAAATTCTCTACATCACTCGTGAGCATGAGCTGTCCTCCTGATGCATATCCTGCGAACATGAGTGGCTCAAGCGCCGCTCGAGCAGTGTACAGACCAGCAGTGTACCCTGCCGGTCCACTTCCAATAATGATGGTCTTACGCGCAGTTGATTCCAACATGTTTGGTGGTCGAGAAGGTTCCTTTAGAAGCCTGTGATTGTGAATTCAAGATGTTAGTTGTCACAGGCCATAGATGTCTGCGACATCGAGGTCGTCATCGAAGACCTCGGGACCTTCCATCTCCTCGATATAATCAGCGATATCTGCGCGTTGTCTGAGGATGTAGCGCAGAGAGATGGGGATGATGATCATATTTGTGAGGATGACGATGAACAACGCGATGGAGGTCAGCTGGAACGACATCGAAGATGAGACATTCTCAAGGTCCCCAAGGTATGGGCTGTTCAGCGGTGGTGGTTCGGGAGCAGGAGGTATGTAGTCAGGTGCTCTTTCTTCCCCTGTCTCTGAATTTATCCAGAACATGTCTGCGATGGTCACGGCTATCTGATTCTGTTCGATAGTGATCATGTTGTGGTTATTCACATCATCCACCACAGTTAGGGTGAAGACATAGGTGTGCTCGGGCCGAATTTCCTGTTTGAACAAGAAATCAAAGACGATTGTGGCTCGTTCACCTGGAGTGCCATTCATGATACTTTGATTGTCATCGATGAAATCTATGCCTTCAATCGAAGACGCTTCACAGTCGCTAAAGCGATTTGAAGTGGGTGAATTGAATTGACAGGCAGGGAAGTAGGCGACATTCTCTGAAGCCCGTTCGGTGATGTGGAGCATGAAGGTGTGATTCACGATTTCAGGTGGCCATATCCATGAAAGTTCGATAGAATAGCATCCGTGATGCAGGCGAGTCACAGGTTCTCCAGAAGCTTGGCTAGGACAATTATTGTTGTCAATGAATAGATATGATTGCTGTGCATTCAGGTTGGTGACATTCACCATTGGAGGGGCATCATCTCCACAATCATCTCGATCGACATTTCCAGATTTTGCTGTTGCGTTAGCTGCATGAGTCCAATCAGGCTGCCCGGAACGACCTACTGGAAGAATGAGATATGTTACACATTCTGTATGTGGAACGCGCATTGGATCATCCCATTGGCCGATGGTCGCAATGAGTCGCTCTTCGACAATCTCCGCGTTCTCGGTCCAGAAGGTCTCTAATTCCTCGATAGTGCTCCATGTCACATTGCTGACAGTCGAGTGATTGAATCCTGAACGCCTGATCTGCCAGCCTCCGAAATAGTCGTCGTCAATCGCCCCGCCCGGGGTCCACTCCAAAAACATCCTTCCATTTGGACCTCTGTGAGTCGTAACAGGCTCAGCACTTACATTCGGAGGGGTCTGTTCTCCAAGCAGTACGTACTTTCCTGATTCCTCAGTGAGAATGATTGACGCTTGATCCTCTGCAATAATTGTGAACTCCTCTCCTTCATTGAGTTCGACAAGTTGTGGTCCTCTACTGGTATCCTCAACACGCATCAGTCTGAGCGTGTTTCTTTCGATTGTATTACTGACGACATTGGTGTCGAGAGCGAGGTCCGCTTCGATTCTACTGAGTTCCACATCTTCAAAGCCCAACTGAGTAGAATATACGTCAATGTCGATGAGCCGTAGAGGACTCAAGCCGTCCGGGATACTCAGGTAGCGTTGTCCAAGTTCAGGAAGAACGATGGATGCCTGTACCTCAGATCTTGTTCTGGTAACGGCGATGCCTTCGAGGTTCGGTATCTCAAATTGAGTCCGATTCTCTACGATGAATCCTTCTTCATCGACAAACCGGCTGCGATTCAATGCATCGGTTACGATCAGGGTGACGCTGTGGATGCCGAAAGGCATTGTGAAGGTGACTTTCTGACCTGTGCCGATGATGATACCTCCATCGAGTCTCCATTCATATCTCAGTGGCTGTGGAGCAAATGAATTCCCGCCGCCTTGGAGCATCACTTCGTCGTTTACCTCGAAGATTTTCGAGGAGTTCACGAGGTTGATATATGGGTTGATTTCGGGTATTGTGACATTAACTTCTGTGTGAAGGACATTGTTTTCTGGCGTGATGTCATCTTCATGCATGATTGCAACCATGGCTTTGAGGCTAACGAGAGCGCGCACTGGAAATGCAATCTGCGACACTTCCCCGGGCGGTAGGTCGACGAATTCTGAATTTCGTACAAGTTCCTCATCTTCTCCGCAGACCACGTCACCGCCTTCGGCCCAGATTTCGGCACAATAAAGGATGACTGTGACAACCGTATTCTCAGCTTTCCGATAGCCGGAATTCTCAACCTCGACAATCATACTTTCATCCCCATATCGATAGAGATTCTCTCCTTCAGTACCGGCTGCGACTGAGTGAGGCCGAATCATTGTGAGAGAGAGGTCGATGCTATCATTAACAGTGATCACCTTCGTAATGAGGTCATTGTGGGCGTTAGGGTCTGGCGCATTCATGTCGTCATCCCCTTCCTCATCTGTAATCAGACCCGCTTCGATTCTGAACACGCCAGTCCTGTTGACTTCAAATGAAGGTAGAGATACCACCACCTTGAGACCGAGAACGCCTTGATCAGCAGCCTCACGAATGGCAGTTGTTACGGCGTTCTCGTGAGCGATAAGATCGTTGGTCTTATTGTCATATAGAGTCCAGCCAATACGTGTTTCAGGGTTGGCCCACGATCTGCTGACCTCGAATTCGACTTCGATAGGATAAGTCGTGTTTGAATTCAGCACTGTATCAGTGGTCAAGACTCCATCACCACTGAACCCTATGGCACTCACATCTTCGAACGGATCAACCATGGAGACATGTATGGTCAAGACATCATTCGCACTGTCACCATCTCCTCCTTGGGCGCTTAGAATTGCCGAGATGGTGTAGTCGCCAACGTCGTTCATGTTGGCGAATGTTCCACTGGGCAGTCCGATGTTTGTTTTTCCACCGTTAGACATCAAAGAGGGGAGCTCTCTTTCCCATTTCGCGTCATCATTCGTATCATTGCATTCAGATACATCGAACTTACAAAGATAAACCCATAACTCTCTGGAATTTGTGTTGCTCCATGAACTGGGGCCGAAATTTGTGACAGAGAATTCAATCTCATAACTGCCTCTAGGATAAGTCCGTTCATCTACTGGTGTGATGAATTCTGTAATTCCTAGGTCGAAGGCTTGAGCGCTGGCAGTAGGCATAGAGGCGACGAGTCCTGATGAGCAGAGAACGAGCCATACGAGCATGTGTGCCGCTCGCCGCCGGCCGCGGCGTGCGCCCATATTGAGGCTTCTCTGGCGAACCACGTAGAGAAGGGTGGTCGCGGAAACGTATGAAGCATTCGCGCAAGCGAGATTGACGCGCAGGGTTCATGACACATTCACTGACTCATCAGGGTGGTGACCTGCCGCCGTGCACCGGATGAGAACTCCGGGATGACGTCTGTCGTGGAGTTCCTAAGCGCATTCGTGCTCTTCCTTGTCATCCTTACGGCATTCTTCAGCTTGGCCCAACTCCGGGTCGGAATCTACGAACCTGATGTTGATACTACTGATCGAGCGTCCATTCGTGCCTTGCAGCGCTTGACTGAATCGGAAGGTTACTTCATTCCCCTCGGCAACGATGGCGACCTCGATGCTGTCAACGCTACCACCAATTGGCATACGATTTCTGCCAATGACTTGTCGATGGGTCACGTTCGTCCAGGAGTGGGTGATGGTGCAGGCGGTTTAGATGCGTCACGGATTCAGGGGTTCAGTAACCTCACGCCAGAAGCCGTGAACACAGGACTCGGTATTCCCGATGAGTTCACTGTGAATATCTGCATCACAGTGTCAGACTCGAATGATGCGGCAAGGGTCGGTGTACAGTTATTCTGTTCCGGTGCCTTGCTTGACCTCAGTAAAGTAGGTTCGAGTTCACAGCGTCGGTTGTCCATGGGTGATGAAGAGGTTCAGGTGAATGTTGGCGTCTTCGACGGGGATATGGAGATAGGGACTCTCATGATATCAGAGGTTTACACCTCACCGACCGGTGGTGGACCCGAATGGGTTGAACTGCACAATTCAGGAAGTTTCGCCCGCTCCCTAGCTCCCTATGGTTTTGGCGTTGAGATATCTGAAGGAAATTTCCTTGGAGGGTTGTTGGATGAAAACGAGGTCGTGCCAGGTGGTGGCCGGGTCATCATCACAGCTGCTGAAGGCTCCTTTGATTGGGGTGGTGCGAGCAATGTCATCGATGTAGGAGTCAGTGGCTGGCTTGCCTTTGGGAGTGAATCACGTTTGGATAGAGAGGGTGCAGTACGTCTGACTCACAGTGATTTTGGTTCGCTTAAACTGAGTGAGATTCATTTTGTTGAATGGGATGAGACTGCCGAATTGCTTGTGGAGGCATCATTGGTGCCTGTGGATTCGAACTCCCCAAAGGGAGAATGGACGATCAATTATTCTCCTTCTCCGGGTGACCCTTGAATAATGAGCATCGTCTTCAAGAACCTGCACCTTCTGCTCATACCGCATGCTTCCGGGCACGGCCTACGTAAGGGACCGCTGCGTCACCGGTATTCATGGCATGGATGAGATTCTGAGAGGTGGTGTTCCGTATGGTTCAACCGTTCTTGTGGCTGGGACTTGTGGTTGTGGAAAAACCACAATGGGGATGGAATTTTTGGTCTATGGCGCCCGTCTTGGTGAGGCTTGTGCACACTTCACAGCGACTGAACCGAGTGTCAAATTGTTGGAGAATGTCCGGCAGTACAATTTCTTCGACATAGGCCTCGTTGATTCCGGCCTCATCAACGTCTTTGACATGGATGTGCTGAATGATTGGCTCGGCCTGAACAAATCAACCTTTGACAAAGATGACATCAACGCACTGGTCAAGGCGATAACTGACATCGTGAATACAATCGGCGTGACACGTTTAGTGATTGATTCAGTCACGACCCT
>CAZMJD010000074.1:0-7479 GCA_964566385.1 uncultured Candidatus Poseidoniales archaeon
ACAGAACATCATACTAGTTACTAACACGTACCCTGACGAACAAATTGTTCATTCCATCCTCTTACTACAGGCGCTCGAAGAAGTGGTTCGATCGCATCCATCAAAATCAGGGACATTAACCATTGCCATCCCATATTACGGATATGCGAGGCAAGACAAACAATTCCTTCCGGGTGAATCAGTCTCATCTACAACACTCGCCACACATTTTTCAATACATTGTGATAGAATGGCGATTCTTGACGTTCATGCCAAGGAGCCTTTTGATGAATTAGATATTGAAGTCCTCCATCCTACTCTGATTCCTGAAATTTCTGAATTTTTCAATTCAGGAATTGAAATTGATATCGTTCTAGCACCTGATGCCGGATCGGTCGAACGTGCATCGGCTGCTGCCAAACTGATGCAAGTGCCTTTCACACACCTTACAAAGCGCCGCATAGATGCCCATACTGTCGTACATGAGCCCAAGGATCTCAATGTAGAGGGGGCACGCGTCCTAATCATTGACGACATGATCAGTACTGGTGGCACAATCATTCGTGCAACACAATCCCTACGAGAGCAAGGGGCAATAGAAGTCCATGCTGCCTGCACCCATGGATTGTTTACAGCTGGTGCCACTGAACGTCTACTCACAAGCCTCGATAGCGTAGTAGCATCCACGAGCCTACCAAATCCCGTCGCGCGCATCGATGCAGGCAAATCTATTGCTAGGTGTCTCTCAGATGCAGGGCCACCAACGTAGAACGATGAGTTGATAAGTAAAAGACTGCGGGGGCGCGAATGCACGAGGTTGTCCGATGAGTGCTGCGCATGTGAGATTTGAAACCCCCGCTGATCTGAATGATCAGACTTACGAGATGATCAAGTTAGTTCGAGCGTCTGGACGCATAAAGAAAGGAAGTAATGAAGTCACAAAATCAGCTGAGCGGGGCCAAGCCAAGATGGTCATCATGGCCGAGGATGTCAATCCTCCAGAACTCTTAGCCCACATCCCGTTGATCTGTGAAGAGAAAGGGATACCCTATGCCTATGTTACATCCCAACAATACTTGGCGGCTGAATCCGGCCTTCCAGATGGTTCCCGCACTGCATCGATTGCAATCATCGAAGTAGGTAGCTCCGCCAACGAGGCATTTGCCGAGATTGTCGCCAATGTTGAGAAGCTCAAGGCATGAAACGACTGATTGAGGCGCGATCACATGACCGAACAAAAAGAAGGATGGCCAGCAGAGGTTGTCGAAATCATCACGCGAACCGGCATGACAGGTGAAGCGACTCAAGTTAAAGTGAGAGTCAATGATGCTCCAAATCCTAGAGATGTTGGGCGAATCATCACACGCAACGTCCTCGGTCCCGTCCGAATGGGAGACATCTTGATGTTGCGAGATACTGGACGTGAGGCTAGAAAACTCAATGCTAGGTGAGTCGAAGATGGTCGAACGCAGAGTATGTTCATTCTCAGGAGAGGAGATTGAACCAGGCACAGGCATCATGTATGTCAAACGTGATGGAACAGTCCTTTGGTTCATCAGCAGCAAAGCCAAGAAGAATTACATCAAACTTCGAAGAAACCCACGCCGAACAGAATGGACGCGGCACTATGTCAAAGGCGGAATCCGTTGAGGTTACACTCTCGGCGGCTTGAAAAGTGACCCTATGTTGCGAACAGCATGGAAACCACGTACGTGATGATAAAGCCGGACGGCGTACAAAGAGGCCTGGTCGGAGAAATCATCGGCCGCTTAGAAGCAAAGGGGCTGAGGCTTGATGCTCTCGATTTCAGAATACCAGATAAGGAAATAGCTGAACAACACTACGGCGTCCACTCAGAACGACCATTCTTCGGAAAGCTTGTCGAATTCATCACCTCCGGTCCCGTCGTTGCGATGGCATGGACTGGAAAAAATGCGATTGGCATCGTGAGAACCCTCGTTGGAGGTACTAACCCAGCCGAAGCCAATCCTGGCACAATTCGTGGAGACCTAGCAATAGATGTTGGCCGCAACGTCATCCATGCAAGCGATGGAACGGAAACTGCAGAATTTGAACTCGGGCTATGGTTTCCAAGTGGCGTGGTGACTTGGACTCCAACGCGTGCAGACCACATCTACGAATGAGTGTGAAAGTATGGCCCAGCGACAGCCCATCGTCGCGGTGTTAGGCCACGTCGATCACGGTAAGACCTCTTTACTCGATCACATCCGATCGCTCGGTGAGCGAACAATGAGACAAGCATCCGTTGCTGCTAGGGAATCCGGAGGTATCACCCAACATATCGGGGCCACTGAAGTTCCTGCATCCATCCTCGATACGATCTGCGGCGATCTTGTGGGCGAGCGTTTCAAGACCAGTGGATTACTCTTCATCGACACCCCCGGACATCACTCCTTCCACACTCTCAGAAGGAGAGGTGGTGCACTTGCAGATATCGCTGTGGTTGTCGTAGATATCATGGAAGGGATGCGGCCTCAGACTGAAGATTCCATCCGTACGCTGATGGAGGAAAAAACGCCCTTTGTCGTGGCGTTGAACAAACTCGATAGGATTCATGGCTGGGAATCTGAAGTGAATCGTTCGTTCGCAGAAGGCATCACACATCAGAACGAGCTTGTCAATACCCTCCTCCATGAACAAATGATGAAATTCATAGGAGAAATCGCCAGTATAGGCCTCAATGCAGAACTATACACAACAAATCGTGAAGTGAGAAGTACAGTCTCCATCGTCCCGTGTTCAGCCCAGACAGGGGAAGGGATCGCCGACCTTCTGGCCATAGTGGTCGGTCTATCGAATACCTTCCTCTCGGGACGGCTAGAAACAGAAGAGAAGGGGCGTGCTACGATTCTTGAAGGAAAGGATATTCGGGGATTAGGACGAGTAATCGATGCTATTGTTTTCGATGGTTCGTTCAACAAGGGTGATTCAATTGCCATTCCAACAACAAGCGGGGTAAGAACCTCTACTGTAAGGGCCATGCTCAGACCAAGAGGGATGAGCGAGATGAGAGATGCTGGCGATCGATGGGATGATATCGATTGCGTTCAGGCCGCTGGAGGCATTAGGATCTCATGCCACATAGAGGGAGATATCATTCCAGGAGGCACAATCATCACTATTGGAGAAAGTGATGAGAAAGAAATCATCGAAGAGGTAGGACTGAGTGGTTCTATAGATATCGAAACTAGGCATGAAGGAATGATGATCAAATCTGATTCGATAGGTGGGCTTGAGGCGCTGTCAATGGAACTTGCTTCGGCAGATATCAACATCGCTGCCGCTGGAATCGGACCGGTCGTGCGTAAGGATATCCGGAAGGTTGCTGCGATGGAAAATCCCCTTGACCGATGTATAGCCTGCTTCAGCACCACTGCACTAGAGAAAGCAAGGAAAGAGGCCGAGATAGAAGAGATTGAAATTATCGAAGCAGATGTCATTTATCACCTGATAGACGCTATTGAGAATTGGAGAGAAAAAGTAAGTGAAGCCATCGAAGCAGCACAACCCTCCCTGACTATGAGGCCCGCGCGCCTGCTAATTCTACCAAATCACGTTTTTCGCCGCAGTCAGCCTGCCGTAGTGGGCGTGAGGGTTCTCGATGGTATGATCTCAATCGGCCAGACGCTCGTCCACAGAGATGGTAGAAGGGTGGGTGCCCTACGTTCAATCCGTTCTGGCGAGGAAGATAAGACCCAGGCCCACCAAGGCGACGAAGTAGCCGTCGCTATTGATGCAGGAGTGGTTGGACGAAATTTCGATGAGGAAGACACTCTGCTTGGGGATTTATCAGAAGAGCAGGCAAGAATTCTGATTCAAACAGGAAACAATGTAGGAGAAGATAGCTTTGAGGAATTGCTTCGATTAAAGCGCACAAAGAAGCATTTCTGGGCCCGATGACACTTTGGCAAGAAGCGACAACGTTCAATTATCATGAATTCATGAGGGTAATGTATGTCTGCAGAGTACGCAAGCACGTCAAGCGGTTCGGGGGGCGGTGGAAGCAAGGATTTGATCGCCACCGTTAGCGCCATCACCCAAGGTCTCCAGAAGGAAGTCTCCAAAGTTATCATTGGAAAAGCTGAGAACCTAAGACGAATCACAGTCGCTATTCTCTCGAATGGAAATATTCTGTTGGAAGATTTCCCAGGACTGGGTAAAACGATGGTTTCCAACACTTTTGCGCGGGCACTTGGATGTAAATTCAAGCGGGTTCAGTTCACTCCAGACCTACTGCCCTCAGACATCATGGGAACTTACATGTTCGACCAAAAGGCCGGCGAATTCAAACTCAGACCTGGACCTTTGTTCTGTAACATCTGCCTGGCTGATGAAATCAATAGGGCACCACCCAAGTCCCAGGCGGCGCTTCTCGAAGCAATGGAAGAAAAGCAAGTCACTATCGAAGGTATCACACACAAATTGCCGGCGCCGTTCGTGGTTCTAGCGACACAGAACCCTGTCGAACAGGAGGGAACGTATCCCTTGCCAGAAGCACAAATGGATAGATTCCTGATCAAGATGAGCATGGGTTACCCTGATCGATCCGAAGAGAAGGCTATCCTCGCTAGAAGGAAGTTGAGGGGCAAGGATAGTCACGACGTGGTTCAGATTACATCCCCAAAGAAGGTCGTCGCCATGCAAAAGGCCCTTGAGACCGTACACGTCGACCCAGCCATACTCTCATACATCATCGAGGTTGTTGCAAGGTCCCGTGAGGACCATCGAGTGGTTAATGGAGCAAGCCCAAGAGCGAGTCAGGCTCTGTTCAAGATTGGACGCGCTTCGGCTGCCATAGAAGGACGCGATTATGTGATACCCGACGACATCAAGGGACTTGCCCTTCACGTTGTGAGCCACAGGATTGTCATGAAGCCTGAAGCAAAGATCCGAGGAATCACAGGCCATCATATCATGCGGAAGATTCTCTCAGAAGTTCCAGTCCCTGTGATTCAGCAGGGCTGAGAAGACCGCAGTAACAGAGAGGCCCGTGGGCCCGTTCAAACGCAGTGGTTAGGTCGCAACTCTGTTTGAACAGACGTAGTCTCAAGCGAGAGGGTGAAGTGTTGATATGAGGGGATGAGAGGAGGGGTTACGTGGTCAAGGATTACAGTGCTGCGAAATCAGTGATCGCAATCAGCAATATGAAGGGTGGTTGCGCTAAAACGACCACTGCGGTCAACCTTGCATCATGCTTGGCAAGCGGTTATCCTGGGAAGTTCGAGCCATCAAAAGTCCTTCTTATCGACCTCGATCCGCAAGGAAATGTTGCCTCGACTTTTGGCATAGACAAGAGTGAACTCGACCTCACAGTCAGTGATCTTCTGATGGATGATGAGGGCCTATTGCTCGATGATATCGATAAAGCGATACTGAATTCTGAAATGATCGATCGATCTATGACCTCAGCCTGGAAAAAAGTGAACGGCAACTCAAGAAACCCCCCCCGTTACATGACTGCCAAGAACCTCCACATCCTACCCTCCGATCTGGAATTATCTGGAACGAACATAGAACTCGCCAACAAGATGGGGCGGGAAAAACGGCTGCGGGAAATTGTTGCAAGAGTTGCTACTCAATACGATCACATCGTCATCGATACAAGTCCAAGTGTCGGTTTATTGACAATCAATGCATTGGCAGCTGCGAACCATCTGATCATACCTGTTCAAGCTGAGTGGTACGCATTAGAAGGATTATCTCAACTCATCGTCACTGTCAAGCAGATTCAGAAGCAGATAAATCCAAGGTTGAGGCTTTTTGGAGTGCTCATGACAATGGTGGATCGCACCAAACTCGCTGAAACCATACAAGAAGAAGTGAGAAAGATGCTCAAAGATACAGTCTTTGACACATTTATTTCTCGAGCGGCCTCAATTGCCTCTGCACCCCAAGAGGGTGCACCAACAGTTCTCTTGCACCGTAACGCTAGGAAAGTGTACCAGAAAGGGGCAACACAATACATTGAATTCACAAGGGAATTCCTAGCTCGACTTGAGAAAAGACAACGTGATGAATTGGTTTAGTGATGAATGTGGCAGCGCCTCGGATGACTTCAGTCAGCGTCAGTTACGAGACGAGACGACTGCTCAACACGATGAAAGCGATGGAAGGATTCGGTTCGATTGATGAGTTACTCAAGCATCTCACACGTAGTCATTCATTACAGCGATTACATGGTGTAAGAGATGATTTACGAGATAGGATCGAAGCACTCGGCAACGTAGATGCTGAGGAGCTTGTTCGTGCTTTGAAACAGCGGCGGGAGCACACGTGAACATCGCCCGTCCAGTTCTAATGTTCGATGACGCTGCGATTCTGCTTGCATTGTTTGACCCTGATTCCTATGAGGGGATTGCCATCGAACTAGCCTGCATGGATCGTGTTGAAATTCGTTCAACACGTGAGGCGTGGAACAAGGTTCTGATGTTTCTCAAAGAAGTGTGCAGCGATAAGGAAGGAAAGTGGTTCACACCAGACTGGTTGAAGATGTTGCGCGATGAGGCCCTTCCAATATGGCTTGAAGACTAGTTCATTCCTCTTCGCTCGGAATCATCTTCACCTTCGGATTCAAAGGCGTGCTCACCGCTGCCTGATCTTCAGGAATCATCTTGACGATAGGGGTGATTGATGCCTTCTTCTCATCAGCAACAGGTACCATGGTCACTTTAGGACGTATCTCTGACGTCTCAGGAGATGGTTTCAGGGCATCCTTAATTCCCGGTTGTTCTCGAACAATCATCACTGTCGATAATTCGGAATCATCCTTACCATCTGATGGACCTGTTGGGCGCCCCGGTGGTGACCCAGAAGGTCGAGGAGGGGGTGAACCCTTCATGACTGGAGCGACAAGTTCTGAGTCGTCAACCGTGATAGAATCGATCTGCGGTGAGAATGGTTGTCCAAACGGAAGTTGGGGTGCTGCTGCACTTTCTTCAACTGTTTCTTGCACAGGTCCTGGAAGCGGAGTGGAGCCTGGCACCGCAAGTGGGCGTGGAATGACCGGAGGAGGCCTTGATGCACCACCTAACATACGAGGTGGTGCTGGACCCGAACTCAAAGGACCACCCAGTGGTGCAGTCTGGCCACCAAGCCCTAATGCAGGAGCCAGCCCCCCACTCAAGGGACCCGCAGAATCCATCTCAGTAGTGGGTGGCGGAGCCTCAGCAGCTCTCTTTGCGTCATCAAGTGCCGTTGTTGCTGCATCTAGCTCAGCCTTTTCCTTACGTAGTTCGTCAGAGATTCTCTCACGAAGCTGTTCCTCAGCTTTTGCTTTGTATTCGGTGATTCGCTCATTGAGGGTTCGAATACGTTCGCGGACCTCAGCACGTCGAATACCAAGTTGAGCTTCAATTTCAGCACGAATCTGAGCCTCACGCTTGCGCACATCAATGAGAGCTCGGTTCTTCATCAAATCCTCACGCTTCTTGAGTTGTCGTTCAAGCTGTTCAGTGAATTCACGTTCCTTCTTGATGCGGA
>CAZMJD010000075.1:0-2766 GCA_964566385.1 uncultured Candidatus Poseidoniales archaeon
CAGTCACTGATATCAACATGAGTCGAAGTAAGGTCAACCAGATCTGAGGCTGCAAGACATCCAGAACTCAGATGGACGTCGTCGAACTGACTGGGTCCACTGCTCCCAACTGCCCCGTCAGCGCTCCAATTGACACCACCATGCGAGCCTTCGACTACAAGACCTGAAATCAGCATACGAGCGGATATTAACTCCAACGCCGCTCCATCCGAGCGATTCTGACTCACAGTCGCATTGTTCAGAGTCACGGTCCCTGGAAGAGTAGTGGATGATTGATCGATGTGAATTGCAGCGACATCCTCTAACGGATCGTTGACCGCTACGTTCTGGAGGACGAGATCAACTGATCGGCTGATGTAGAAGCCACCCCAACGATCACCAGTAGATGTGCAACGATCGCAGACAACATCACCCTTTGAGGTCGTGGCGAACATGCTAGATTCAAAGACGAAACCAGCGCCGTTTGACGGGCCATCTGCAATCAAGCCGTTCCCCTTGGTCGTGATGTTATCGATGGTTGTCAGGATTAACTGATTGGCATAGACCCCTCCAAGGCCATTGTCTGTGAAGGACGCACTCGAAATCCTGCTCTGTGAATATGTTGACCACAATCCCCATCCTTGGTTCTGAGAGGAAGTGATGTTCTGTAGGGTAGGAAATGAGGAGTTCAGAAAGATGCCATCGCCAAGACATGCAGTCACCGAAGCATTGGTCAGAACACTTCCTGAATCAAGATTGTACAGAAGCCCTGAGGCATCCCAAGATGCTCCATTCAAGCGGCCACATCCATTGACTTCCAGACCATCGATTGTAAGCTGATCGTTCGTGCTGTGCGCCTTGATAGCAGGGCCACGAGTTCTCAATATCTTCAGGTCGCGTACGGTCGCCGCAGAGGAATTCACTTCAAAACCAGCAGATGCTGTTCCAGAAGATGAGCCAGTATCCAATATGCTGACGTTCTCAAGGATGGCACGGGGAGCCCGAGTGAAATTCGTCTTGTCGTCTCTTCGAACAATGACTCCGGCGTAATCAGCATCGTTGATTTCGCCATCCTCTACTGATAGGAGGACGGGCTTGTAATTGAGATGAAATACATCAACGCCAGTTTGACATCCATTCAATTCAAAGTTCCTAACTGTTGCAAAACCGCCCTCTATCCAGATACATGCCTTTCCAGCATTAGGATTACCTGAAACATTCTGAATTGTGAGGCCTTCGATGACTCCAGACATCCCACCCCACATATTCAATCCACGTAAGGATAGATTTTCCATGCTCACCTGTTTCAAATTCAGCGAAGTGAGATTACCTGAAGTTATTCCAATACCATAGTACCAATCCCAAGAATCTGAAGGGGTGAATGAACGACCAATCTCACGTATATCGATAGAACGACCGGTAAGCGAAGCCCCATTGAGCATATCTATCGCAACTCGCTGAATATTCGATAAAGTCAGATTGTCAACTTCTGCATCCGACGAAAAGAGAGTCAAGCCATACTCGGCTCCATCAATTGACACGTTTCGCAGAAGATTCCCATTTCCTGCCGACGTGCTGTTGAAAGATAATCCAAGGTGTTCGCCAGGTGGTGCCTGTGAATCTGCAGAAATGATGCGTATCGGCTGTGTTACCGTACCCTCGGCTAACAAACGACCCGCTATTGTAACTCGGGAACCTGGCCCAAGATGGATCGTTGTCCCAGCACTGATGCGAAGTTCGGTAGAGGCATCGATGTGTTGCTCTGAATCACTGACATTGAGGTACACCACACCTGACCACTGCACCACATTGGTTGGTGAGAACAAGGTAGCAGGAGGCAGAAATTCGTGGCTTACATCACTAGACGCTGATTCTGACTCGAAGGAAATACACGTCTCGGCGAGTGAGCATAGGAGTATCAGAAGGACGACGAGTACCTTCTGCATGAGGTGAAGGGAACACCGAAGTGTAATAACCCAATTGGCCATTTGAGTGGCGTTCGTTGGCTGCGGCACGATTTTACGCCTCGCAGTTGTCGGACAACTGGGAAAGGCATGGGAACTGCATTCGTACTCATGAAGACGAAAGCTGGGCGTGACCGAGAGGTCTATCTCGCGCTGACACAACTTCCCGAAGTGATTGAAGTCCATGCACTGTATGGTGAATACGACCTGCTTGCAATGATTGAAGCTGAGTCAACGACTCACCTTACGAGTATACTCATAGAGCGATTTCGATTAGTCGAAGGAGTCAAGACCACACAGACACTGATTGCGGTGGATTATTGAGGAATGTGAATGACAACAGGATTCGTATTGATCGTGACCAAAACTGGTTTTGAGCGCCAGGTGAGAGAATCACTAGACGCACTTGACGAGGTTGTGCATCGCTGGGGTCTGTTTGGTGAATTCGATGTCCTCGCCCGTGTCGAAGCTGACTCCGAAGTCGAACTGACAACGATGATTGTCGAGAATATCAGAACAATCGAAGGCATCTTAGAGACAAGAACGTTGATCGGAGCGGTCATCTGATCTCTTCGACAAGATCCTTCCCCACCTGTCTCGACGCCTCAGGGCAACCGGCAAGCATGAACAGCCGTCGTGATTCAAGCCATGATTCAGTCCTGACTGTTGAGTCGACAGTGCCAAGCAAGTAGAGGGCGTTCGCCCGAAGACGGCGAGCTGGGCCGGATATTTCATCGGAAAGAGAGAGGATCACACGGAGTTCTTCTGGAGAAGGAGAGGACGTGTTGTGACAAGCAAGGAGCAATCTGAGTGAGGCACTGCG
>CAZMJD010000075.1:2776-7476 GCA_964566385.1 uncultured Candidatus Poseidoniales archaeon
ATTACCCGTTCTTCAAGCCATTCGTCAATCGCCACCACTGCCGGCAGTGCGGCGATGTGATCTGTTCTGATAACGCTCTCAAGGCGTCGAAAGGCCGAGAAGCATCCTCATTTTTCGAAAATCGAAAATCTGAACGTAACTGAAGTTCACGTATGAGAGGATCGTTCGTTCCAGCGATGCTGGCGAGAGCTGAGCGAATCCTTGAGGCGAGAGATTCGTCATTGGTTTCCAAAGCCATGGCATGCCGTAATGAGGCGACTGCAACCATCAGTGGAGCATCGTCATGAGAGATGTCAAGGTCACCAAGCTCTCGCTCGGCTTGTTTAGCGGAGAGGGTGAGAGGTGAACCCGGCAGCCGATCCTCCAAAGCTCTCGTCCAACGCCTCAGCACTGCTACCGCCTTTTGACGCCCATCAAGGGTGGTCTCCTCATCGGCCATCAAATCATTCCAATGCTCGATATCACCCTTATGTAGAGCAAGACTGAGTTCAAGTGAGCGCCTCAAGGAAGGTTCTGTGAGAGTATCCACAATCTGAGATGCTGCGTCAAGGGCACCCAGTTCAAGATAGGCTTCACCGACCCACCGGCGTACCCTAGGACTGATGGATTCAGAACTATGTGCAATATCTGTGAGCACCAATGGTTGAGAGGAGGCAAGGGCACCTCCATGTTGATCCAGCCAGGTTTCGATACCATCTTGATTCGAGCGTACGAGATGGTGGAACCACAATGACCGACGAGTAGGCCTTCGATCACCATCCTGCCATGCCTGGTGATGAGATTCGGCAAGTTCAGTGTGTTCTACCTCACACTCAATGTCAGAAAGGTGGGCAGAGCCGATGAAGGCAGGCACGCTGACCCCGGTCTGACCGAATTTCAAGACAGCTCTAGCGTCAAGATCATCAACACCTTCACTGTGAATGATATGATCCACTGGCGTCTGATGAGGCCCCAGAGACACCTCTGTCAAGGTAGCTGAAGCGGAGGCGCTGAGCTCAGATAGCAATTCAGTCGCCACATACTCATTCAACGTCGAGGCTTCTGCTGAATCGGTAAGAGAGAGAAGTCTGAGGGCCATGGGATGTCCACCTGCAAGTTTGAGCAAGTGGGTAAGGAGGTCATCAGAAAGGCCATCTGGTAACATGTTTCGAGCTGATTCATCATCGAGCTCTCCAAGACGGATGCTCGGGACTTCGATTTCAACGGGAGAACGATGTAGGATGAGAAGTCTCAGATTACGGGAATGTTCAGCGAATACGGTGCTGAGTTCAACCAACAAGGATGCGGGAAGACGGAACGCATCATCGAGGACATAGAGGGTCAACGATTCATTGGTTGGGCGCGAGGTGATTCGATGAATGAGAGCATCCACAGCACCAAGAGGTTCGAGATCTGGGAACCAATGCTGACTAAGGGAACTCAAACCACCATCGGACACCGTCGCCCATCGAACCTTGCGGCCTGTATCCAACCACAGATGAGCAAGTTCACGACCAACTGCCGTCAGACCAATTCCTGCAAGGCCCTCAATGGCAAGATGAGGGTGCTGTTCAAGAGTCTCTAAGGCATCTTGAATCGCTGAATCACGACCTACCAGAACCGTACGAACAGGGGCCGGCCCGATGATCATTGAACGTTGCCTCAATGAATCAGTTGATTCGGCTGCTGCGAGTCCCTTCTCACTGAGGAAGAATGCAGTCTGCTTGCGACCAGGGACATCCAGAATGTGAGCCTGCTGCCTATCGATGAACGATTTGGATTGAAGCGATTGCAGCGGATTGTGGAGAGAAGAACGAGCGATTCCAAGAGAATCAGCAATTCCACGTTGAGTCAGTGAGCGAGGAACATCCCACGCTTTCCGCCACCGCCTAGTTAGAGGCGCAAGATGGCGAAGGATGCGGTCCTCCAACTCCGTCACAACCTGTGCAGGGCACTGCCCTTCAAGTGCATTGAGGCATTGCGATTCAAGGATGGGCCTCGACCCTTCATCCCTTGATCTGCCCAATTCATCGGGAGTCTACATGTTCAAAGGTGAACGTGAACGCGTTCTGTACGTCGGCAAGGCAACAAATCTGTCAAACAGAGTGCGGTCCTATTTCGCATCCTCCCATGATCGGGAGATGGTACCCTTGCTTGTCCGTGATGCAAAATCAGTTGATTGTATAGCGACCCCCACGCCATCGGATGCCCTTGTTCTGGAACGACAATTGATTCGCAAGTATCGACCACGATATAACTCGATGTTGAAGGACGACAAATCCTACCCCCTCATCGCTCTCACTACAGATGAACATCCACGGATTCTGTACACCAGAAACCCACCTTCAGAGGCACGGGTCTGGGGACCATTTCCAGATGCTGGAACGGCAAAAAGGCTGATTCAATTGATTCGAAGGGAATTCGGAGTGAGGGATTGTCCAGAACTACTCCCACAAGGTTGCTTATCGATGCATATCGGACTATGTCATGGCCCATGCGTTCAACCAGATGGTTATGCAAAGAAAGTACAGGCGGCAACAGCAGTCCTTGATGGAGATGCATCAATCATCCGTGAACGAATCATCAAAGAGATGGAGGAGGCGGCGGCGGATCTTGCATTCGAAGTAGCGGCAGATCGGCGTGATCTGATTGCACGAATCGAGCGAATGCTGTCTCAGAAAGTGGTCTCAAGTCGCTTCTATCAAGACACGGACGCTGTCGGATTCGCAGAGAGAGGAGATTTGGCCACGGTCACAGTGCTCCAAGCTATCGATGGAACCATCCAAGGAAAACAGGATTATTCGATGATCCACAGAGGGGATATTGTCGAAACAGTCCAACGGGCCCTCGATGTTCATTACATGGCTCAGCAACCACCAAAGCGACTTCTTGTTCCAACAACACTCGATCAGGATTTTATCGATCAACTTCGAGCTGCAGCACGAATCTCATTTGAGATCAGAGTTCCTCAGAGAGGCGATCTTGCAACCTTGAGGTCATTAGCCGATCAAAATGCAAAGATTCACCTCCAACGGAGCAGGAATTCGATGAAGGGTTCGATAGAGGCGAAGGCTGCTGCGGATCTCGCAGAGGTGTTGGGTATCGAAACTGTACAAACACTCGTTTGCTTCGACATGGCACAGATCCAGGGTGATCACCGAGTTGGTGCCATGGTCGTCTTCCAGAATGGACGACCGGAGAGGAAATCATATCGGACATACAAGGTCAAGGGAAAGGCGACTGACGACCTGAGAATGATGGTAGAGGTTGTCGAGAGATGGCTCAAACGTCAGAGTTCGTGGCCCGACGTCATGTTGCTCGATGGAGGTGCGACGCATCTTGCAACAATCCATACTCTATTGGAAGGTCATGGATTGAATGAACGATTCCTTCTGTGTGCCATCGCTAAACGGGAGGAGGTTCTACATCGTCTGGATAACGATCCTTGGCACATAGATTCTTCAGGCAGATTACTTGTCGCTGCGCGCGATGAAGCACATCGTTTCGTCAACACCTTCCATCGTAAACAGCGTGCCCGGGCTAGTCTGAAGGATCCTCTCGAGACTATTCCTGGCCTTGGAGCAAAGCGGCTTCAGACGTTACTCAGGCATCTTGGGGGACTCAAAGGCATTCAAGCAGCATCGAAAGACCAGATTACACGTGTACCGACCATTGGACCAACGCTCGCAGAGCGAATCTACACCACTCTTCATCCAAGAGATGTCTGAAGATTTCAATCAGGCCATGTCGTGGGCGCCCCAGTTGTCATCATCTCCCCAACCACCACCGCCTCCTCCGGGCGGAGGAGGTGGAGCAGACATACCACCATCAGATGCTGATTCATGACGCTGGAACTCTGCCTCGCTCATCTTTGTGCGGGTAGCGCGTTCATACTCTTTCTGAAGAAGATCATCCTTCCGCTTCCGTTTGCGTACACGCGAGAAGATGAATACGGCAACGATACCGCCAGCACCAAGGGCATATCCGCCCAATTCACCCATGATGAATGACCAAGAAACAACGAAGGAGAAGGCGAGATTATCCACAGTCGCACAACCAGGGTTACCTCCACAGTGAGGAAGCTGATAGGAAAGTTGCTGGCGACCCTCAACAGTGTCAAGACTGGAACCAGCCTCAGAGGAAGTGAATGTCTTGAATCCGATTCCTTCTGGGAATTTGATCTTCACTGTCACTATCGGAGCGATTGGGGCGGTGCCTCCGGGCGATTCGAATTCGACGGGTTTCACGCCGGGAATCGGGATAGTGGTCTCATCAGGAGGGATAGGTACACCTTCAAGATCCGATGTCGTAGATGATTCAAGGGCCATTCCTGGTAGGAAACTCTGCGCCATGGTCATCGCTAGATCATGGCCGACAGACGGAAGCCAAGAGGCACTCGTATCAAGGACCAAGGCGCCATCCGCATACCCCAGTGCAAGCTGGGCACGGTTCATCTGGAACTTCAGTCGAATCGGTTCTCGGTCTGAGATTGAGGTGCTTCGGCTGGCTTCGGTGAACTCAAGAGAGGCACTGAAGGATAAGCCACTGAGATCAGCGTTGAATCCATCACCAAGTTCGATGCTCTGGACATTGCTCTGAATATCACCCGCAATCTGGTTGAAGAACGTGTCCAGACCATCATTAGAGAGTGCGAGTTTGTTGTTCCCTTCACCTGTGAAGGATGGGACATCAATCTCAAAGGCATCACCAGCACCCTCACG
>CAZMJD010000076.1:0-7476 GCA_964566385.1 uncultured Candidatus Poseidoniales archaeon
CTGAAAACCATCCACGTTCGGTAGCGTATCGAGCACGTCAAGACCCCACCACTCCAGTCACAGTATACACGACACCTGAATTAACTCCTGATGGGAATGAGGTAACTGCTGGCACCATCATCCTCAGAACCAAAGGCTGTCATTGGTGGTGGTCCTCTGGTTGTACTTTCTGTGGATATTTCAATGATACGCGCGAAGATGCAGGTGCGGAGGAACTCGAGACACAATGGGCGAGGTCTCTCGAGACTTTGAGCCATCATGATCTGGGCATGCTCAAAGTATACACTTCAGGCTCGTTGTTCGAAGAACGAGAGATACCTCTCTCTTTCCAGAAAACAGTTCTCCAGACAGCCTCCGAACTTGATATACATCTCATTGTAGAATCACGAACTGAGCAACTCACCGATGATAAACTCAAATGGGCAGCTTCTATTCATTCAAATCTCACCATCGCAATAGGCCTTGAAGCTCACGATGATGAGGTGTTACAATTTCATATCAATAAGGGATTCAGTGTCAATTCGTGGAAGGATGCGTGTGCCCGAATCCGAGCACATGGCCTTCGTTCGAAGACATATTTGATGCTCAAACCACCCTTCATGAGTGAAGCAGATGGTCTTGACACGTGTATTGAATGGGCTCGTGCCTGTTTGCCCATGAGTGATGATATCTCGATCAATCCAATGAACATCCAACGAGGCACAACAATTGACAGGATGTTCAGATCCGGTGAATACCGCCCCCCATGGCTTTGGTCAATCGTTGCTTTGATCGAGGCAGTTCACGAAGAGATTCTCTCCTCCTCTTCATTCACTCGCTTGATTGTTCATCCGACTGGAGCAGGTTCTGTCCGTGGCGCGCATAACTGTGGGAAATGTGATGCTGCCCTCACAGAGGCGATTGAACGCTATGCGATAGATCGTGATATCGACGACCTTCTTTCCATGGATTGCGAATGCCGGGTTGCTTGGCAGGAGCAGATACACCTAGAACGTATCCTTCCAGTGCCTTTAGGAATCAATCTTTCACGACGTGGTCCGGTAGAGCGCCGCATAGTTCTCAGTGGGTGACATCGGGTCGTGTATCTGGGAATCTTTATTGAAGCGTCACTGGTGGGCAAATCAACCATCACTTGATGGTCGGGTTGAAGACATGACATCTGCTGAATCAGCACACGTTCCCGAAGTGACTCTAGGGGATGAAGAGCCGAGTATGTCTTCGCTCGGTTTGGCATTCTCCCTCATCGTTGCAGTTGTCTTCTTGCTCTTCTTCTCAGTAGTGTTTTCGTGGGAGGCTCTGCCCGCTCTGGGATCCTTTGCCTCTGTGTTCAATACACTGACTGAAGATTCTGGAATTTGGTGGTACCTCATTGGCATCATTGGTGGTGGTGCAATGATTCTGATGACTTGGGTCGGCGAGGGTTTCCGCGCTTGAGGCGATTGTATGAGTGCATTCCTAGCAGTTGGAACTTATCTTGCCCTTGTGGTACTACTTGTGTTGGTTGTGAATAGAGGCTTTGGTTCGGCAACCCCTGGCCTTCGTGAATTAGCGCTGTTCTTAGTTGAGAAGGCACCAGGTCCGCTGAACGATCTCTTTGAAGAAGATGAAGGCCTTGCCTCTCGAATCTGGATGATGAGCGGTGGCGTTTGGCTGTTCATCTCGTCATCCTTTGCTTTCATTGCACTCTGGCAAGAGCAGAACCCCGACGCCCTCAAGGCCTTTGCAGGGTTTGGATATACGTATGATCTGGAGACAATGCGTCAAATTGTTTGGACTTCTGCGACAATGGGTGCAGCGACCATGCTGCTACTTGGTGGAGCATATCATATCATTGAACGCCTCTATGGACGGCCTCTAGTCGGCCAGCGCCTTGTGGCGTTGATGGGCGTGGTCTGGATTTTACTGACACTTGTAGAGATTGGTTTGGCATTTACCACATTCTCTGCCAATCAAATTCCTCTTTCAGGACATGAAGCCCTCCAAGCGCTTCGCCTTGTAGTGGTAATACCTTGTTTCCTTGCTGTTGGCTTGACTATTGATGGACGAAATTCAGGAGAGATAGGTCCAATTGGATGGCATATCCTTCTTGCCTTCTGCGGTCTGATATGGGCTCTTTGTGCAGCGACTCTACGCCCTGTCTTTGATTCTGTTGAGCTTGCTTGGATGATTGGTAAGGCTGTTGAAGGCTGGTGGTTAACAGGCCTCGCTTTCGCAACACTACTCTACGTCATTCCAGCAGGAGGAAGCGGCCGTATCTGGAGCCGATCACTTGCCACTGCTGGGTATGTTGGTCTTGCATTGACGATTGTTCCATTCGGCAGTCACACAACAATCCCTTCAACAATATCATCGCCGCTAAGGGCCCTTGTTCTCTCATCCATGGCCCTTTCCCTTCTTCCTCTAACTGCAGCCACCCTGAACATCCTTGCCTCAGTCAGTCGCTCAAGGAATACCGATGGTAGTGCCGGCTCATATTCAAGTTCCGTAATGCTTGGCTCAGTTGGAACCTGCATTCTCCTCTTCTCTGCTTTCGGTTCAATGTTTACTGGTGGAAATGCCTTTGGTGGCACCGAGAACCTTGGTGTAATCAACGACGTTGCCGACCGCGCTTTCCTGTTTGGAGGCCTCGGTCTTGTGATGTGTGCCGTTGGAACATCCATTTGGCCCCGGTCTGTTGGTCGTGAACCCTATTCTATCTCCCGTCATCGCACGATTTTAGGTCTATTTTCAATAGGTATAGTTGGGGCCACCGCGGTTGGTGTGGGGGTTGGTGTAGCTGTACGTGCCCTTACAGCGTCTGGATTTGATGGAGATCCTCTACAGGTTGATGGCGTACGCGGAGCAATCATGACAGAGGCATTTTTCTTCTATGGTGCGGTAATTGGTAGTATTGCTCTTGCAATGAATATGATAACAACTTCATATCGCGGCCGTGTACATGAACTTTCAAGTGAGATTTCCTCACAGGAAGTTGAGGTGTTCAGACAACAGATTCCTGCCGGGAGGCACACGATGCGGGGGTTCCTGTCCATGGGCCTGTCACTTGACACAGTTCTTGACTTCGATCCAAAAGCAGCTCTTCCTCCCTCTGGAAGAAGTATCGTGAATATCATTTCAGAGGATGACGAGGAACCACCTCTTGATCCAGAACTTGTCCAACTTGCTCATAGTATTCATTTCACAAGGATGTCAGTCTACGAATTATTCCGAGATCTTGACCTAGATGGAGATGGCTCTCTCACTCCGTATGAATTCCGAGAAGGCATGATGAGAATGGATATTGATGACTTAGCACCAGGTGATGTAGATCGCCTCATCCGTGCAGTTGACATCAATAGAGACGGCCGAATCGATCTTCCAGAACTTGACATCATGATATCTCGTGCCCTGAGGGAGCATCCACTCAATGCGGAGCAGGACATGCGTCTAATGTCTAGGACTCAAATGGAGAACCGAATCAAGACCCTGGAGGAAGAGCGTAAATCAACTGAGCAGCGATTAACGACACTTGGTGCGGAGCAGAAGTCAGCCAAGAATAAAGTGAAGGCACTTGAGAAAAAGTTAGTTGCCGCTGACAGTGGTCCTAAAAAGGACACGGACGCACTTTCAGCACTTTCAACAAAAGTCGATGAAGCCAAAGTAGCTGCGAAAGAGATAGCTACTGAGATGGAATCAGAACAATCTTCACTTGAGGGGTTAAGTGTTGAATTGGATGATGCGTCATCACGCCTTACCGAAGTCAAGGAAGCGATGAAGGTCGCTCAGATTGAGAAAAAGGATGCTCACGTCGCTATGAATAACCTTCAATCTGAAGCAGCACGTTTGCAATCTGAATTAATGGCCGCACATGCCACGATCACCTCCCTTGGAGGGAAGCAAGCAACGAGTCCTATCCCTTCGGAAGAAGAGTTGAATAAACTGAAAAAATCAGATCTCCAAGCACTTGCCAAGTCTCTTGAACTGTCTGCTTCGGGGACGAAGGACCAGATCATTGAGCGCATCAACGCGCAGCGTTGAGGCCGTTCGATGAGGATAGGACTTGTTGGGAAGCCCAACGTTGGTAAATCAACAATGTTCGCAGCCCTTACAGCTGCAACCGTAGACATTGCCGATTATCCATTCACGACCATTGATCCGAATGTAGGTATAGGATTAGTCAGTTCTCTTGAACCATGTCCTTGCACGAATCTCGCTGAACAAAATCCCTCAACAGATTCAATGAACACTTCAGTCTGTCAACCAAGAACCGGTCGTTGTCACAATCATACACGTTTAGTTCCAGTCACACTGATTGATGTTGCCGGTCTTGTTCCTGGAGCTTCGGAAGGCCGTGGCCGTGGGAATCAATTTCTCTCAGATCTTTCCAGGTGCGATATTCTCATTCAAGTGATCGATATTTCTGGAACAACAGACCTTGAAGGCGTCCCTGGCCATGACCCATCTGAATCCGATCCTGAAGAAGAGATTAGGTTTCTGTGGCATGAATTAGATCGTTGGATCCTTGGTATTATTCGGGATCAATGGAAACGCACTTCTCGCCGAGCCCAAGGCAGAGGTCGGCAAGGTCTTGAGGAGGCGTTGTTAGACCGATTATCTGGCTTAGGTGCATCCCGCCGATCGGTTCATGCTGCTCTGGATGCTCTGAGTTCTGACATTGATTTGACAGAACCTTGGGCATGGGATGATAACACCTTACTCATTCTATCTTCGACCATCCGCAAAGAGGTGTTCCCCATTCTCATTGCCGCAAATAAATCCGATGTAGCAGCACAAGATCGTATTGCATCTCTGAAAACAGGTCTTTCAGAATCAGGCATCAAAGTTGTAGCAACCAGTGCAGACACTCATCTCACCCTCCAACGCGTTGAAACGTCTGGATTAGCAAAACAGGATCGTGAAACAGGAAGGCTGGTGATTGCCAATGAATCACCCTTGGACGAGCGTCGTCGCCTTGCACTTGAGGAACTGAACAAACGCTTAGCACGAATTGGAGGAACAGGGCTGGATAAGTTGCTACGTCTTGCCGTATTCGACATTCTCAATCGAATCGTGTGTTATCCAGTCAGTGATGATAACAAATGGACTGATGCCGAGGGAGCAATTCTGCCTGATGCTTTGCTTCTTCCCATCGGTTCAACCGCTAAAGATCTAGCTTATTCAGTCCATACAGACCTTGGAGATGGCTTCATTCGGGCAACTAATGCAAGGACCAGCCGTACTCTTGGTGCGGACCATGAACTTGAATTCAATGACGTCATACGCATACATGCGAAAACCTGACCCTCCCTTTGAAGCCGTCCTTCCTTTCTCAGCAGGTAATGACCCCATATGGCGCCCTTCATCCTGAGGCTCGGCGCGCCTTCAAGGCCTATGATGTGAGGGGAATCGTTGGTGAAGAACTAACCGAATCTCTTGCCTATGCCATTGGTCATGCTTATGCTGCTGAAATCAGCCCATCTACTGTAGCAGTTGGACGTGATATTCGTGTTTCAGGCGAGACTCTGACAAGATCCTTGATTCATGGTTTGAATGATGCGGGAGTAGCCGTCCTTGACTTAGGAATCGTTCCTACTGGTGCAATCTATCATGCCACGCACGCTCTTGAAGTCGATGGTGGAATCATGGTGACAGCCTCTCATAACCCTCCTGAATACAACGGTTTCAAGTTCTGCCGTGGCACTGCTGCAATGGCTGGAAGGGAGATACAAGATCTAGCAGAACGTATTGACACCCCCCCAATATTCTCTCTTGAGAAAGGACAAACGACAAACGTTGACATCGCACCGATGTTGCTTGAAGCAATCATTCAATCAGCAGGCCGACCCCAGCGCCCCGTCCGTCTTGTGATTGACGCAGGAAATGCAGTCCCCGGTCCGCTTCTGCAGCGGCTGATGGATGAACTTGGTGTTCATCATACGGATTTGTATTGTTCATGGGATCCAACTTTCCCCAATCATTCACCAGACCCAACGCGTCCGCAGAACATGGTGGATTTGGGTAGAACCGTCGTTGAAGTAGGCGCAGAGGTTGGCATAGGTGTTGATGGAGATGGTGACCGTCTGGGGATTGTCGATGAACAAGGGAATTTTGTCACCCCTGATCGCCTTCTTGCTCTCTTCGCCCAGGATGTCCTTGAACAATCAACCGAATCAGGTCTTCCAATCATCTACGATGTGAAATGCTCTATGGCCCTAGAATTAACGATTCAGGCATGTGGTGGTGTACCCATCATGATGCGTACAGGGCATTCATTTCTCAAGCAAGCTTTGCTTGAATCACCCTCATCTCCTCTAGCGGGTGAGATGAGTGGTCATTTCTTCTTCAATGACCGATGGCCAGGACATGATGATGCACTCTATTGTGCAGCACGTTTGGTTGAGTTATTGGCTAGGATGCCATCACCACTCGATGGGGGCCCTACGATATCGTCGCGATTGGCTGAACTTCCAGATTTTCCATCGAGTAATGAGATCAAGATTCCGTTAATCGGTGAACGCACAGAAGTCATGCATGGCGTGACTCTTGCCTTAGAAGAAGCAGGTGGTCAACTCGTGACTGTAGATGGTGTTCGAATCCAGTGGGAACATGGGTGGTTTCTATGCCGTCCATCGAACACAGAGTCAATTCTTGTTGTTCGTGCTGAAGGGATGACGCGTGAGGCGTTGGAATCAATTGTTTCAGAAGTGAGTGAGAGGCTCAAAGGCATCGTAGATCTAGAAGCATTGGTGAAGGACGTTCAGTCCTGAACCCAATCGTCATCATCAGGGTCCCATCTTCCCCTCTGATGTCCCATCAATGGGTCCTCACCTGGCCTGAGGTTGCGGTTCTTGATGCCAATGCAACAGCATCTGGTGTCAACGTCCGTGATTTGATGGAGGCGGCAGGCCGAGCAGTTGCTGAAGAAGCATGGAGTATTCTTTCTTCTTCCAATGATATTGATGATGTGCTGGTTCTTTGTGGTCCTGGAAACAATGGTGGTGATGGATTTGCAGCAGCCTCTATGTTGGCTGAAAGAGGGGTTTCAGTGTTCATCCTTGCAAGTCATAATGCGCAATCGTCTTCTGCAGCAGATGAGCAACGTTCTATCTGCATTGAAAATGATGTTCAGATGCATATCTGGCCTGAACGTCCAGAATGCTCGCACCCTCTCCTCATCATCGATGCCTTGGTAGGCGTTGGCGGTGATGGCCCAGGAACCCCCCCTCGTGGCAATATTGCTGAAATCCTTGAATGGATCAGACCTCATTCAAGGCATGCACAGGTTCTTGCTTGTGATATCCCGACGGTTCTAGGACATCCTTCTTCACTCGCTGCATCTAGGACCATCACATTCCATGCAGAGAAGGAAGGAATGAGGGACACCCATGGAATTCATGTTCCTGAAGTTGGCCAAGTCACTGTTGCACCATTACCTTGGCCTTCCTCAACGATTGACTGTGGCCCGGGGGATGTTCTTCGGCTTCCATCTCTTGATCC
>CAZMJD010000077.1:0-7295 GCA_964566385.1 uncultured Candidatus Poseidoniales archaeon
TACAGGTCATCGGACGGGGTACCCGTGCAGGGGAGGAGTTAGGTGAGCTTCAACTGCTCTCGATTGATCGACGTGATGAGGCGAATGTCGATGAATTCTACAAGCTTGGGTCGCTCCGAGACTTGCGTGAGATGAACATAGAGCCATCATTTGTCGTCACTGGAAACATCCCTGTCGTCCTCCGGGAATCTTTACTGCCCGAAGCCTTCCGACTTGCTGAAGGTGCCGTTAGATCCTCGCTGGATCTTGAGGAAGGAGCTCGGGGCATGATTGGCCCATTCTGCCTTGAGACGATTGTCAATGACAAACTTGAATTCAGGGTCTTCGAGATATCAGCACGCATCGTTGCAGGTTCAAATCCCTACACTGCAGGTTCGCCTTATTCAGAGCTGATTCAACCTTCATTGTCTACTGGTCGCCGCATTGCCCAGTCGATTAGAACTGCCCTTGAGCAGGGGCGATTGACAGGCGTTGTGTCGTGAACATTTCATGTTCGGTTTACTGCAGACCTAATCGAGCAATTCGACATCCTCAATACTCATTTCCCTAGCCTCTTTGACAGCTCCATTTGGTAAGAACAACATCTCTGGCATTGGTTCTCCGAGCCGGTTGTCGAGGCTATGTACTGTCCTTCTGAAAACTTCCAGTTTCGTCAACGAAGCTATCCATCGAAGTGTCCAGTCACATTGCGCTTGAATTTCATCATCATCAGGAAATGATCGCTGCAGATGGAGGGTTATGGTACCCAGAATTATCATCATGGGCGGGTTGATTAGGTAGGTGGAAAATGGAGCACGTTCAACCGTCACGGTCTGATGTTGTTTCCAGAGGGAAAGGATGTTGTCATAGACCCAGCCGACAATCAGAACAAAGAGAATGACTCCGATGAATAAGCTCCCCATGACGACATAGGCAGTTGGGATCCCTATCGTTATGGAATCCTCTTGTCCCCATTGTGGATTGCTCGCCTCAAGGCGATCAAAGACCAACAGCGTCAGAGTCGTCGCCCAGAAGAGCATCGATATGATGGTCTGCGACTGCTGAGCACGCCAGAATTGTCGCATGCCCCACGCCTTCAAGCGGTCGCCGGATGCCCTTCGTTTACCCCCGCCGCCCATGGAGTACGGTTACGAGCATGGTGAATCAAGGTATGGTTGCACCGAGTTCGATGATGTTCATCAATCGCTGAATGTTCTCATCCTTGCTCGATAGCTGCTCGGGCAAGCCTCACAGCATCATCCACCAGTTCACCTGCAAGGCCGATATGTGATCCCGGATCGAACATCTCAACCAACTCCTTCTCGTCGATTGAATCAGCCATGGCAGGGTCTTCCCTACATACATCCATCAGGTGTCTTTGTTGTTCGATGGCAGTTGACGAAGCCCGGCGTAATACTTCGTGAGCTTCATCCCGTGGCATACCTTTCTCGACAAGCTCAATCATGACCTTCTCTGCCATGATCAGACCCTTCATCGCTTCGATGTTCTTTCTCATCTTATCTGCATCAACCCACATGTCCCTCATGATCTTAGAGGTCTTCGAAACAACATCCTCACATAGAACGCTTGCGTGAGATAAAGTGATGCGTTCACTAGATGAATTAGCCAAATCCCTTTCATGCCAAAGAAGAGCGTTCTCATGGCTGGGTATCACCATGCTTCGAACAATTCTTGCAAGCCCACAGGCATTCTCAGACATGATGGGATTGCGCTTATGCGCCATCGTCGAGGAGCCAACCTGTTTGTCGGTGTCGAATCCCTCACCAGCTTCGCCAATCTCGGTCCGTTGTAGGTTCCGTATCTCCTGAAGCATCTTTTCACAGGTTGTAGCGACGCTCGCCAACCAGTTCACGTACTCGATATATCGATCACGGCCAACAACTTGTGTTGTTGCTACAGGGACCACTAGACCTAGATGTTCAAGGATGAGTGATTGCAATTGTTTCGCATCATGCCCCTGTGCTGCACCTGTTCCCACGGCACCTAGGAATTTTCCTGTGATGACTCTCCCGGTTGCCTCGTCAAGCCGAATGAGATGACGCCGCAATTCATCTACCCATACAGCCAACTTCAGTCCGAAGGTGATTGGCACAGCAGCTTGCCCATGTGTCCTTCCGAGCATAATCGTATCTCTGTGCTCTTCAGATCGGTCTGCTACGATTCTGATTAGTTCGCAGATAGCCGCTCTGAGGTGGATGATGGTGTCCCGTAGTTGAAGAGCCACAGCCGTGTCAACGATATCATTCGACGTTGCTCCTAGGTGCACACACCAACCCGCTTCTCCAGCTGCTTCCGCCATCGCTTTGGTCAGTGCCATGATATCATGCCGAGTCTCTGCCTCGATCTCATTCACACGTTCTTTTGTGACGATTGTTGAGTCAGAAATGGCTGCAACGAGGCGATAATCTTCCTCGGATACACGTCCTAGTTGGGTGTGGGCCCAGACAAGCGCCCTTTCTACTTCCAGAAGGCGGGCATGTCGTCCTTCTTCTGACCATATCGATTTGATGTCGTCGCTGCCGTAGCGATAGTCGACCGGACAGAAGGCCATGGCTCCCGACATTGGAGCAACGGGTTTCCGGCATCAAACTTGCCTTAGTTACTGGAAACAATCTTCAACGCCTCGATGAAGTCGCCGATGTGGCCCGGTGTCCTACGCGTCTGCTCATCCATGGCGGTGAGCAGCCCTACATGCATCAGCATGTTCGCAGCATTGTTGCCCATCTCCAGAGCCGTGAAGATGTCGAATTCGCCTATGTCCGGCCAGTGAAGAATCAACCCATCAATCATCCAAACCCTCGAATTGAGCGCTTGGCCGACATTACTTGGAAATACCTTCGCCGTGCCCCGAATCTCTTCCAACCATCTGAATACCTCTGGACTTGGCGTGTTTCTGGCACCAGTGGTACCGATCAATCTCCTCCTTCTGAATGGAATGTTCGTTGTTCACCTCTACGCGGTCATCTGCCATGGAAGCCCGATATCGTGCTGAATGCCTATCCTATGGCAGGGAACATGCTCCATCGTTTCGTGCCTTGGGCTACTCGAAAACGCATTCCTATCGTCAGCATCGACCATGGTGCTCCCTTGCAGTCCTATGACTGGAGTAAATACAGGGGTTCAATGTGGGGGTGTGAGGCGAATGCATGTTGGGGTGATTGGAGCCGCGACATCAATATTGGACATGGTGCACCTGCTGATCAACAGGTCGTGACGGGTTCACCGACCTTAGACGACATCTCTGGATTAACCGATGATTCTGAATTTCTCAAAGAGCATGGTCTTGATTTGGCCCGCCGCAAGATCCTCCTGATGACTACTCACACCGAGCCATTGAAGGGTGACATGGATGCCATGATGCTTCGTCTCTTTGAGACATACCAGTTGAGCGATGAAGTACAGTTGATCGTCAAGCCTCATCCCGTGGAGTTGCGAAAAGAGACATTGATCGATATTCCTGACCATGTTCATGTCATTACAGACCAACCAAATCTACACAAATTGATGCATGCAGCAGATTGTATCATCTCCCCTGCTACTTCAGTCATCATTCCTGCTCTGGCAATGAACAAACCGTTCGTCAATCTTCTACAACCCGGCCGGGGTGTGTACGATGGCGTGGAAATGAGTGCCTTGACCGACCTGTTGAGTGAAGCAGTCATTCATCCAGACAAGGTTGATGCAGCCATACTGGGCGAGATCGAGATGGATGAATCAGCCACTAAGCGGGTGTTTGAGGTTCTAGGTCATTCAGCAGATGGACGAAATGGCGAGCGTGTACTCGATCTGTGTGCCCATATTCTCAAACATGGAGCACCCCAAGACTGGGTCTTCTCGACCTAATCGTCGTGAGGATCAATGTCGATGGGAATTGCATCTGACTCGTATTCTAAGGATGCGATCTTCAGTGGATCGAGAACGAAGCGGACATTCGCTTCATCAACCCCATAGAGTGAGACCAACTCATCTCGGAAATGGAGCCGAAGTTCATCTTCAGTTACGTACAGCGGAGCACCCATGCTAATCTGTAGTGCACGTGCACCGATGATTCTCGCTTTCTCAAATCGGGAGTGGGGCCGTATTGGCTTGACCATGGCAATCCTGTCGTCGTGTACCGTTCTGTATTTCATCCATTCGCCCCGCCGAGACAATGATGCTCAGCACAGATTGAAACGTAGTGGTCCCAACCATCTGGCATGGATGGGCCCCGGTGGAGCACAGCTCCATTATTCCTAGCCGTGATGGCGCTCCTGATCGTTCTTACAGGGGGCTGGGTACGAATATCGGAGGCTGGAGAAGCATGCCCGGAATGGCCGACATGTTTCGGAGAGATTCATCCTTTCATCTCTGAGCAAGCTCAGGAGGAATGGTGGGCAGCCCACCCTGATGAGGTGGACTCACGTGGTCCTGGACATCGCTACTCGACACTACAGATCTTTGCCGAATGGGTCCATCGCTTTCTTGTCGGGGTGATTGCATTACCTATACTGCTTATGACCATCTGGTCGATACGCGATTCAACCATCTTCTCTCGACGTCTCACGGGTCTTTTTGTAGGTACAAGCGTACTACTGGCCGTTCAAGCTCTGGCGGGCTACCTTACCGTCGAGTTCGACAACCTTCCGTGGAGTGTTTCACTTCATCTTCTTCTATCGCAGATCTTCATTTTGACACTGCTTGCGGCTTGGCTTGAGTGGACTCGAATCGATGAGTCACGTCCTGAATATCTCTCAGTTCAGCATGGAAGGATCGTTGGAAATGTATGGCTGTGGTCCAGTACCATTGCAGTACTTCTGGTATTGGTTGCCGGTGCGATGGTATCCTCAAGTGGGACTTGGAATGCATGCAGCGTTGGATTCATCTCCGCTTGGCCACTTTGTCAAGGTGACATCATTCCTCCTTTGAGCCAGAACGTTGGTTGGCAGTTATTACACCGTTTTGCAGTCCTGGTCGTGACTTTGAATCTCATATTCATGCTGCATCATCGTCATAGGGAGGGTGTCGCAGCAGACCAACCTCATATCCACCGGTTGCTGGTGATTGGAACGACAATCTACGTGTTCAATGTCCTTCTAGCAGGCCTTTTCTTGGTACTCGCAGAGGATTCAGGTCTCTTGGGATCCTTATCTCTGCTTCATCTGATGGGGGGTTCTTTCTCATTCCTTGCCATAGGTCTGGCAGCAACGATGCAGGTGCTTGGCCCGACAACGGTATTGATTGCTGCGGAGGCATCGGAGGAATAGAACGGCATGTGGGTCTACGTTGAAGGTAGGTGTGACTATGAGCGAACCTGATGTTGTATCGCGTCATCCTGGCGTTCTGAATGTCTACCTGCGTTTGATGAAACTGCGCGTCGTCCTTCTTTTGCAAGTGACTGCCATCAGTTGTTTGATCGTCCATGATCTTCTGATTCGGTCAGGAGTTTTGACAGGTCTTCGACCTTCATTCACTGATACAATTCTCTCCTCCATTGTTGTCGTTGTAGGAGGGACTCTTGCGGCAGGAGGATCGAACGCCTTGAATATGGTCTGGGAACGAGATATTGATCCGCTGATGGAACGGACACGCAATCGTCCACTTCCAGCCGGGGAGATAACTCCGAGACACGCTACCGTGTTTGGCATTGTGACCGCTATTCTTGGGACATTGATCGTTTCGCTTCCAATCAGGGGTGAGTGGGCCATCGCAGCAGGTTTCTGGACAGCATTCAGTGTACTGTATTACGTGCTCGTGTATACCATCTGGCTCAAGCGCCGCACTCCACAGAACATCGTCATAGGTGGTGTCGCAGGGGCTACCCCCCCTCTGATTGGCTGGGCCGCAGCAAGCGCAACAGTTCCTTTTTCGCTCGACACCCTTTTGCTTGGGTCTTCGATTCCATGGGTGCTTGCAACCCTCATCTTTCTATGGACTCCTCCACATTTCTGGGCTCTCTCACTCTGGAGCCAGAGTGACTACGAGGCATCTGGCATCCCTATGATGCCTAATGTCCATGGCGTTGGTCGGACTCTCACCGAGTCAAAGGGATATGGCGTTCTCTTGATGTTGCTCCCACTGGGTGTGCTGTTCGCTAGCTCTGACTTCATTCTCCTCGTGTGGGTGGCGATTGCGTCTTGGATGGGTGCCTGGTATCTCGGTTCTATCATTTCTATTCCGAGCACAATACAATTGGGACAGAGGTCACCCCAGGCTTTGGCTTCCTTCAAACGAAGTCTCACCTACCTTGGACTCATGTTCTTCTCTATTGTCGTCGCCGCTGCCGCCACATTGTTCCGGATTTAGCCCCTCCGCTGGTTTGAAGCGTCAAGGTACGTTGGCGATGTAATCAAGGTGGTAGAATTGGAGGAGAATCTGATTCATGATTGGAATCTTGTAGGGTATTCCTATGATCGTGATGAATCACAACATCCACATCCCGTGTGGTTTGATGATGAGACATTGCGAGATGGCCTGCAATCACCATCTGCGAGAAATCCCAACATGGAGCAGAAACTTGCACTTCTTGATTTCATGGAATCTCTAGGTATTCAGAAGGTTGATCTTGGACTTCCTGGTGCTGGTCCTCAACACATCTCTCACATCGATTCGATGCTTGCTCACATCAAGGAACACGATTACGACATCCGGCCAGGGTGTGCTGTTCGTACGGTAGTAGGGGATATCGAACCGATGGTTGATCTGATGGCCAAGCATGAGATTCCCATTCAGGCTAGTGCCTTCCTTGGAACGAGCCCGATTCGTCAATTCGCGGAAGGTTGGACACTCGATAAGCTCCTTGATACCATGGAATCTGCGGTCACATTTGCCGTCGATAACGAGATTCCCGTGATGTTCGTGACTGAAGATACGACTAGATCGAACCCTGACGATATCCGAGCAATCTATTCTAGAGCCTTGGAACTAGGTGCAGATCGTATCTGTGTATGCGATACGTGTGGCCATGCCACTCCTCATGGGACTAAACAACTTTTGAACTTCATTCAGGATGAAGTCATTCCAGATGCTGGCTTTCATCGTCGTGACATTGAGGTCAATTGGCATGGGCACCAAGACCGTGGTCTTGGTGTAGCGAATAATCTTGCCGCAGTTGAAGCAGGAGCGGATGTAATTCATGGAACCGCCCTAGGTGTAGGTGAGCGAGCAGGTAATGCACCTCTCGATCAGACCCTCGTGAATCTCAGTCTCATGGGTGTTATCAAGAACGATCTGACTCAATTGAAGGCCTATACGCAGATGGCTCATGATTGCATTGAAGTCGCTCTGCCCCGGAATTATCCCGTTTTTGGCCAAGATGC
>CAZMJD010000078.1:0-7284 GCA_964566385.1 uncultured Candidatus Poseidoniales archaeon
CGGCTCCCAATTTCGACCGTCACAGGTCTGACGATTGAGTTCCTTAGCAAGTCGTGTAGCAGCTCGCCGCCCCATTGCCTGGTATCTTGGAACATCGGAGAGTGCAGCTCCGACTACAAGCGCCCCCATCTCTTCGAGGAGGAGATGATTCGTATTCTGCCGCCATTTTGTCGATCTATGTCTGGCACACCAATGCCCATGCACAGCAAGAAGCCCTCGTAATCGTCCTTGCAGCTCTTCGCTGATTCCAGAAACATCGATTCGAGCCATTCCTTGAGCGATTGCCATTGCTCGAAGGGCTTGTTCGATTCCTTCCATCCAAGCGATTGTACCGTGAACTGGATGCTTCGCCGCCCATTCGAGCACGAATTCTGTCCATTCACTAGCTGGAAGCACCTCAGCCAGTGCAGGTAACAGGTTGAGTCGATGAATCTCCCAAGGGATTTTGATATCCACATCGATGCCTTTCCCGTAATAGTTGATGTCTTGGCCGAACCTTCGAGGGAACGAGTTGAAGGGGTCACCCCCCCAATCAACAGGCCAGCCAGTGTCAATGTCCTGTCCGAAGATGGTGATTCTACCTTCGTCAACCCATCTCTTGGCAGCTTCGCTCGTCCCACGTGGTAATGGTAGGGCAGGAATCTGTATCAGAGCATCGGACTCGGTCATCGGAACCAGGGGTGGAATCCACTTTTTCTTCACCGAAGGTGCTCCAATTCTATCGAAGAGGAGTCGAGGAACTCGTTTCATCGCGTATCGGATGAACATCAGGATGTCGAGAGGATGGCGGGCCAGTAATCGACGAACCTTGGCCATGAGCCCTATTTCTGCCCCCTCCTAATCCGACTCAGTGAGTGTGGTCAATGGATCTGATTTGGCGACTTTTGCCTTGGGCAAAGGCACTTCTCCCCCTGCATCTTCAGATCGCAGAATGAGAGCGAGATCCGTGTTGATCAACCAGCGCATATCATTTCCAGCATGCCCTGAGATTAATCCGACAATCTCTGCGTCCTCAAGAGCACTCTGAGCAGCAGCGAGCACTCTTGCTTCAGTCCGGGCACTGAGCCGGCTTGCAAAGACAGGATCCTCGATTAACTCCCTCAATTTGTCCTGGGCAAGTAGCAAGCGACCCTGGGCTTCAGGTCTCAAACGTGCTACGGCTCCTTTCGATGCTAACCCCGCTGCCTCAAGCCGTGACAATTCTCTCAATGCGGCTTCGTCAGCGACAATAGTGGCGAGTGCTTCTTCGAATTCTTCACTTCGCCCATCAGAACCATGGATGATTCCGAGCTTCTTGATCAACCAGGAGATCATTGGCCCTTGAACGAGCAACGTGAAGAGCACCACGCTTGCTACCATCACGAAGATGTCGGCGTAGATGTCTGGAGGAAATGCTGTGGTTCCGGGTTCAGGATGCTGAGAGATATGTGCAACCAGAAGTAACAATGCCAGCGAGACTGACCCTCTCAGACCTGAGAGGTAAACAATATGATGCCATGAGTTTGGAATCACCTCCTCTCCAGTATGTGGCGTCAGCCTCATTTTCGGGTAGATGACCAAGCGAGCTATCGAGGCAGCAATGATTGATGCAAGGGCGAGCATGACAGCTCTCTGTCCTACTGCTTCGACCCTTTGGATGACTTCGAAACCGAGTAAGATGAACAGTACTGAGTTGATGACGAAAGCGACCTGTTCCCAGAAGCCATCCAAGGCGACTCTCGCTTGCGGCGTCATCTTCTCGATCTTGCCATATGATCCGACCATCAGCCCTGCAATGACGACAGCGATCACACCAGAACCATGAAGCTGCTCTGCTACCAAGAAGGTGCCAAAGGCAGTTGCAACAGAGATGGTGACTTCTACAAGATGGTCATCAGTCCAGTCAAGGGCCGAATTGGCTACCATTCCCAATCCAGCTCCAACCGCAGCACCCACCAATACGGTGAGTAGGAATTGACCAATTCCAGTCAGGACAGTTGTTGTGATTCCAGCACTCTGGCCAGCCTCTAGAACCAGGCCGAGCAGAACGCTGAACACGACCACGCCAGTTCCGTCGTTGAACAGAGCTTCACCTTCGACGATTGTTGCTAGTCGATGAGGTGCCCCGGCTTCTTTGAATGTGGCAAGAACAGAGACAGGATCGGTTGGAGCAAGAATGGCTCCCAGAAGTAAGGCGTACATCAGCCGACTTCCATCGCCCTGCCACACAAGGAGCCAGATGATCCCTCCAATGATTGCAGTATTGAGTATCACTGATGGGACAGCCAGCATTGAGACGGTGCGCCAGTTCCGTTTCAATTCACGGGCATCCATCTTGGTAGCGCCTTCGAACAGGAGCGGTGGAAGAATCAGAAAGAGAATGAGGTCTGCTGAAAGAGCACCTGCTCCACTGGTGTCAAGAGTATCGAACACCAGTGCTCCAATTGAACCAACGATGATGCCAGCACCTGCAAGGGCAACAGTGTATGGTATCTTCAGGCGTTGAATGGTCAATGATACTCCTATGGCAAGGCCCAATGCACCCACCAGAGGTGGCATGAACGATGGTGGTGCCACTGACATGATGCTGGGTAATGCAGCGGCTATATCGTCCCTCGCCTGACTTCAGTGTCTGGGGAATGATTGAATCGATTCACAAGTCAGATCCATTGATTCCATTCTTGGCCAGAATTAGCAGTTCTGTACCACGTCTTACCTTCATGTTGTAGCCATTCATATCCGTCTTGACCCACTGACCCTGTCATCTGTCGACTTGGGTTTGTTTGTACTGGAGGCGGAGGCATAGCCGTCGCTGGTGTTGGGGGTGGTGGCATACCGAATGAAGGCTCAAGTGCTGGAGAGGGTGGAATTAATTGCTTTGGATTCCCACTTGAGAATGGCTCTTCGTCGTGCTTTCTCCCTCCATTTTTGAGAATCAAGAGGAGACAGACCACGCCAATGAACAGAGCAATGAATGAGACGATCGGTGATGCTGGAGAAAGGGCAAGATTAGCTGATGAAGCAAGTCCCTTCACACCAGTTGAATCCTCAACGGAACGGATCTCGACCACGATGATTGATTGAACGCCACCCATGGTAATGCTGGCGATTTGAGTTCCAGTTGACATGTGATCTGAAATGGGTATCGAGATGGTACCTGTTGGTTCATCCAATTCACCCGAGAAGCTCAAACCCACATCTTCCATGAAGACGACTTCCCAAGAATAGGGCCCATCAGGCATCTCGGTTTCACCGAGTGTGGATAGTGTCACATCGACCTCAAAATCTTCTCCTGCTGATGAGACTTTGTTCACAGGCGTGGCTTGTAAACGAAGCCCACTCAATTCGTTGATGTAGATCCTCTCCGCCGCCATGTCTCCGCCCCCGTCGACTGCCATGACGATCATTGTGAGACGTTCTTGGCCGTCCCAATAAAGATCAGAACGATCAGGGAGAGTGGATGGTATCTCGATACTGATGGTTCCAGTGGTTGCACTGAAAGATGTCCATTCGTCTCTCTCCAATTGAGCGATGGTCCACCAGATTGTGATTGGAGCGCTCATCTCTTGGAATTCTAATTCAACATTCACAGTGTCCCCTGGGACCCAGAACTCAGGTGTGACATCAGATTTGATCCGTGGTTCTGAGATGCCGAGAGCGACGTAGATGTTATCAGAACCTCCGCTCTTGTTCCATCCATATATCATGAGTGTCAATTCATCGATTCCAGGGACAAGATCACTCGGCGCGGTGACCTCGATGGATGCCAAACCATTCGAGTCAGTCTTCACCGCGCTCCATGCAGACCATGAATCACTTGTTCCATCGACCCCCGCTACCTCCCGCGTGCGCTGTAGTGTATATTGTAGCCAAGTATCAGTGATAGGGCGATTTGAATTGTCTGCTACTAGGATAGAGACAGTCGTCTTTCCTCCCTTAGTCAGGTCCTCGCCCCAATCCTTGACTTCCAGATTGATTCCACCAGTCGATGCAGCAGAACCGCTGTCTTTGGTCAGAAAAACAGGTACTTCGATCCATATCCGGTCCTGATCACTTGATGGGCGCCAAGAGAACGAGAGAGTTGCAGGTTCCGCGATAAGGTTGTTGACAGAAGAAAGATCGAACACAGTGCTCAGACGCCCTGCAGAGTCTGTTGCAAGGTCATCTCCAATTTTCTCACTCTCACCACTCTGGTTGATGGTCACATCGATCAATGCGCCTTTGACGGGGCTCCAGTATGTCGCCCAGCCTCCTGTCGAGTCAACCTCCTGTGCGAAGGCGACAGCATGGAACGGCTTTGTGAGGGGAATCTCGTCGAGAGATGCTGGCTCTGTGACCTGCAATTCAGGCCAAGCAAGAACAAAATTGATCGATGCGTAGGCGGATTGATTGGTCGAAGCATTTGCCCATATCTCGATTGTAAGTGAACCGCAATACATGTATTCATTGTAGCAGATGGTCTTTGGTACTGCGAATGTGATGGTGTCTGAGGAGCCTTCAAGTTGTCGAACGACATGTCGCTCCTTCCCGTCAGAATCAAGATATGATACCATGTATTCCGCTTTATCTGGAGTGATAGGCCCGCCATTTCTTGGGTTCACAAAGGAGACGGTTGCCGTGATGTCATCGCCAGGTGTGATGGTCGTCTGAGCCTGGGCGGGCAGGATTGAATAGATGTCCACTTCGAAATATCCACAAACGTACACCCCTTCGACACAGAGTTCATACTCTCCTGTAGCGATATCATTGGGCAGTGTCCAATTCAGCGTCACAATTTCCTTATCCAATGTGACTTTTCCTAGATCATACGTGCCATCCCCCCAACATCCCATGTATACATCGCATGCACTGACTGAGAGTGAACTGGAGGAGAATTCCTCTACATGAATCTGCACCGTGATATCCATTCCTGGAAGAAGAATCCCTGACGGAGTAATGATGATCTCATTCACATCATACACTGATTGTCGACCCTCCCCTCCGCTTGCACTGTTTGGCAATTGAACGAGAAGAAGGATTGAGACCAGAATCAAGACTCTGCTACGTGAGTTCATGAAACACACATGCAGTCTCCTCATTTCAAGTTCATGCATCGGGGTAAGGAACACCTGCGTGATGAGATGTCCAAGTAGCCCGAATCATTGTGATATGTCTGATACTGAGCGGAGTGGTCATGAGCGAGATGCTGACAGCATAAGCCATGGAGCCGCTTGTTGCCAGTTTGCTGGTGCTGGCTGCAGCTGCTGTGTTCAGCCCTCTAGGCCTGGGCGCGGGTATTGTTTATGTCCCCATCTTGCACTATGGTCTTGGACTAGATTTTGGTACAGAAGCAGTCCCCCTCTCATTGTGCCTCGTCTGGATCTCATCTGTCTCGATTCGAATTATCTCTCAGTCAGATGATGGGGCCAAGGGTGACATCCATCCTACTGCGATTCTTGCAGCTAGCATTGGAGCCTTGGTTGGTGTCCTCGCTGCGCATCAAGCGGTTGAGCAGTTCGGCGATGTTGTGGCGACAGTTCTGAAAATCACTGCGGTGTTCCTTACGATTTGGTATCTGAAGTCGACTGTTGGCTTCATGTTGAATGAAGTAACACATCGCCCATGGTTGGAAGATGATGTCGAGAACCTCAGGGATAATTTCCCTAGTGAGCTTCGGCTTTGGCGCTGGATGGGCCAGAACGGAGCTGTAGCAGCACTTCTGGGAGTGGGAAGTGGTGCTGTCAATAAGCCAGCACTTCGCCACCTAGGTTTGTCGAATGATTCAGCCTCCAGCACTTCAGATGCCATAGTGATGGTGATCGTTCCGGTCGCCTTCACTGCACACATGCTCACAAGAGATGTATCCAGTTCTCTCATATCTTCTCTCATCGCCCTATCTGGTCTGTTCCCTTCCATCGCCATTGTGTCTTTTCTTTCAGTGCGATGGTCGGTTCATCACCGCCTGCCAATGGTCATCTACACCATGTCCATAGTGGCTCTTCTGATGGTTTTGGTGAATTACTCATGTGATCTTATGACCCATGCGCTCGGGACTCCGAGCCTTGTTGATGCCCTCTCTTTCACACAACTTGTTGTAGCGGTCCTTGTCGTTGGACCTGTTCTCATCCATCAGGCATGGTGTAATATGGCAATCAAGCGTGGCTTACCTGAACTGCCTGAAGGTGATCTTCCAAGCCTGACGGTTGTGATTCCAACTTGGAATGAGGCCCTTATCATCGAAGGGAAACTCAACAACCTGTCGAAGCAATCCTATCCGCGTGATAGACTCGATGTGATGATCATTGATTCAGCCTCTGAAGATGAGACTGTGGCAAAGGCTCGTGCTTGGTTTGATGCTAATCCCGATGCTTTTGGCCCTTCAGTCAGAATCATTGAGGAAAGTGAGCGGCGTGGTAAATCTTTCTCGATCAATCATGCCTTCTCAGAATCGAGTGGTGAAGTTGTGATGATGTCTGATGTTGATTGTCGTCTTGATGAAGGCGCATTGGAGCGTTTGGCACGCTGGTTCATTGATCCAGAGATTGGAGCAGTCACGGGTCATCAAATTCTCATCGATGAATCTGGATCGGCTGAAATTGACCAAGAGGTCGCCTATCGGCACGCATTCACCCGTTTCAGGCACGGTGAATCCTGTCTTGATTCTACACCAATTTTTCATGGGGAGTGTGCAGCATACCGTGCATCTGCGATCAGCGGCCGACCACTTGTTGAAGGGGCAAATGCAGATGATTCACAGATGGCAGTCTATGTTCGGCGTCAAGGTCTGCGGACCATCTGGGATGAACAACTCATCTTCCGTGAAGTAGCCCCGCCCGACAGCCATGCTCAGCGAGTGCAGAAAGTTCGTAGGGCACAGGGTCTTACTCGCCATTTCGCCCGAAATAGTGACCTTTGGTTCACTCATAAACAAGGTGCCTTTGGGCGAATCATTGGGATGGAAGGGTGGATGCATGTCATTACTCCTTGGCTTGTAGTCGGAGGCTTTTTGTTGGGATTGACTGCCATCGCCGCATTCATTTTTGATGGTGGAGCAGGCGGTACATGGATGACATATCTCATGCTTTTCATTGATGGTGCAGTCCTATTGTTTCTCATCAGTGCCCGGATTGGTTTTCCCATCCCCCTTGCAAGAACTGCTTCAGCCTTCGGGTCCTATATGTGGATCTTGTTCAAGGCCCATGTAATGTTGATTCGTAAGACAAGTCTACATAGGTGGGAACAGGTCACAGCGGTACGCGAACGCCTAGCTCAAATTGATTCGATTCAAAGATAATATTGGAGAAGTCTCGAAATCATCTATTTTTA
>CAZMJD010000079.1:0-7202 GCA_964566385.1 uncultured Candidatus Poseidoniales archaeon
CTCATGTTAGGTCTCGTCCCATGAAGCGTATGCCCCGCGTAAGCGTAGTCCAAGTGCTGCCATAGGAGCCCTGAGTCCACTTGCAATCGTTGCTTCAAGGTCATCAGCCAGCATGGCATCACTGCGTAGGGCTTCAAGAGTCATGTGACTCGTGATCTGCTGATTGATGAGCGTCTCAGCCTCGTGCGTGAGATGCCTAGAGAAATCAGCCGATGAGATAGTGGTCCGCTCAGGAGTGATGAGATGTAGTAATCGGGCGACTTCTTCTCGCTCTAACTCTACGCGAATCACCACGAGACTGTTGATCACATGACCATCTTGGGTTCTTCCTTTCACGCTCATCAGAACGTCGTGGGGACCGGTGTGGGCGAACAGGAAGGCGCGTCGCGGGTTTCTTTTCCCAAAGATTCGCTTCAAAGACCCCACCTTGGGATTGACCTCCATCTTAGTCTGGGTGGCTGCACCGACGATTCGACCATTCTCTAGGACGATACAGATCTCGTGGGGCTCCAATGTCACCTCTGCCTTCTTGTGGATTGTTTTATCGAGGTGATAAGATGCGATCAGATGAGGTTGATTGCGCCATACGAATGTCTTGTCTCTTGCCATGTACTTACCTCCTTCGAGATGCAACACCATCGAGAATCATGTTTCTCTCTCGGAAATGGTTTCGAATGCCTTGTGCCTTCTGGCGCAATGATCTCGTCGCGCTGACAAGGTCTACTTCGTCCTGCCCTTTTGCTTGACCATCTGCGATTTCATTGGCGCTACGGGTGCATTCTACAAGTCTCGTCAACGTGTCAAAATCATGCTGCACCAATGATTTGAGATCCTTCTTCTTCAAGCTGTGTGCAGCTTCATGTTTGGATTTCGGCATCGCTGAAACACTTGTACCTGCATCATCTGCGACAGCGTCGAGTACTTCGATAGCCTGCTTCACAGCTTCTCTCAGATTGCGCTGCCGTTCACGATGGGCTGTGTCGTGAATTCCATCGAGGTGCTGTCGCACCATGGTTGCCCTTCTTCGCACCTCTTCACGGATCCCACGGTCTGTATCAACGATACGGCCCTTCTCATACCCGGCATATGCGGTGAAGACTGCCCGCACAGCGGAAATTGCGGTCCCAACACCGGCGCTCGGCTCCATGACCTGCCAATCGATTGAATGGATATGAGGTTTGGGACGTCATAATCATCACCAACACACCGCAACGACACTCTCTTCAATCAATGCGATTGAATCGCTCTGATGAACACAGGGTTGGGACGGTCCGCCCTCGGGATTGTCTTGCTCTTCTTGGCCTCAAGTCTGTTGACCACGATAGATACTCCCTCTCAGGTGAACATCCCTCCTTTCGAACACCTTCCTTCTGGTGCCGAATCTCCGAGCGATGGTGTCATGGACATTGTTCTGATGGGGAATTCATACACCTATCAGAATGATCTTGATCAACGCGTTGCAGCGACGTTCGAAGATCTTGGTCTGAGTAACAACGTTACACGCCTTGCTTCAGGTGGCATGCGCCTTGAACAGCACGCTAACCGAGCAGCCACTTCCGCAGATCCTTGGAACCTTGCTCTGACAGAGAGTCCAGGTCTCGATGTAGTGGTGCTCCAGGACCAGAGTCAGATTCCATCCTTCCCTGAAAGTGAGCCCCTGTGGCAGGCGAGTAGAAGTGCAGTGATCAGCCTCGATGCACAGATCGAGGAAGCAGGAGCCTTGACGATGTTGATGATGACATGGGGTCGCCGTGATGGTGATGCGGGTCATCCAACCCTCAATCCCGACTTTTCTACCATGCAGACCAATCTTGAACACGGATATCTCGCCTTCGCTGAGGCAGCATCCAGTGACGACCGAACGGTCTTCGTAGCCCCTGTGGGTCTATCTTTCAGACATATCCATGATGCGATTGTCAGAAGCGGAGGTACGCCTACCGATGTTGGTACTCTATTCCATTCCTTGTACGCTAGTGATGGTAGTCATCCCTCTCCGCGTGGATCATATCTGGCTGCATGTGTTCTTCACGCTTCATTGACTGGCCAGCCGACAGTTGGTCTCTCCGATGGCGGCCTTGGCCTTACCAGTGATGTCCTGCTCGCTCTCCAACAGGCCGCTGATGCCACTGTATTCAACGAGACAACAGGCTTCGCATATCCGTGGGGTGCTCCTTCGATAGAGATCGATCCTTGGAACCTGACGGGCCGTGAGATTGCCGTACCTGATGGCTTCACTCAGAACAGTCTGATGGATTACAGTGATGTTGCCGTCTTGATCAATAACAGGAGTGATGCGAGCCGGACCATTGGATGGGCTTTCGTTACGGCTCGTGAGATTCCCCTAAGTCACGTATTCCTCTTCGATCATGCATCCACACCGACTGGGGAGACGATTAACCGCAACCAGTTCAACACCTATTTCGCGGACCCTCTCCGTCTCTGGCTCTCAGAATCAAATCGTAGTGCTGAGTTGAATCACCTTGTGACGACAAAAGGAATACCTCTGCGAATCAATGGAGGGGATGATAAGGCCTCTTTTGATAGTGAGATTGCCCTTATTGGTGGCATCTTTGATTCCAACATTGGGCAGGATTGGTGGTTCGATCATTCATATGGTCCTCTGAATGGAGGTCATTACGAATCATTCTCCAGAACTGAACATGGATTCTATCTTGTGACACGTTTGACAGGATATACCATTGAGACTGCCCTTGGTTTGATTGAGAAGACGAATAATTCTCTGGGACAGAGAGGACAGTTTGTTCTCGATCTGGCTACCAATCGTAACGGTTCTGGATACAAGTATTGGAATGATGATCTGTATGTGGCCAACACCTCGCTGAATGAGACGCTGAATCTTCCGGTGCACTTCGATGAGGAGTCTGATTTCGTCACTAATCTGAGCAATGTGATAGCCTATGCTTCGTGGGGTTCGAACGATGGGTCTTGGTCCAGCAACCAGTTACTCAATGCAGGATTCGATACCGCTGATACCGCTTGGTTGGCGGGCGCCAGATATTGGTCATGTGCACCACCCCCGCTGTCTGGCGAAGAGACCTTTGAGTGGTCAAGGCAGACTGAGGTGAAGAAAGATGGTGGTGCTGCACTTGAAGGAGTTCTGAACAATGATGTCTGTATGACTGGGAGTGCTGCTTCAACCTCAGGCTTACTCGCAGAATATTTCGATAACACAGGCTTCTCCTTCAATTCCAACACGATGCCGAACCTGACAGGACGAGTGTCGGATTTCTTCCGAATCGAGCCTGTCATCAACCACGCGAGTACTTCTAACACGTGGGCTGGTCTCGATGACCGCTTCAAGGATCATTTCTCAGTTCGATATACTGGATATCTTACTATACCTGAGGCTGGGAACTGGACGTTTCATCTGGGTAGTGATGATGGCTCGATGCTCTGGCTCGATGGTGTAGAACTCATAGATCATGGAGGCACCCATGGCTATTCTGAGGTTTCTTCGAATCCCACTTGGTATGAGGCCGGTCAGTACCATGTTCGAACCGAGATGTTCGAATGGGGAGGGGGTGCAGGTGTAGGTCTGAGTTGGACCGGCCCGAACATGAGCAAGACCCTCATTACCAATCAGTACTGGACCGTTGGTGGTGACAGTATTGTTCAATCGGATGCCCTCGTTCATCATTGGACCTTCGATGAAGGGAATGGAGTTTCTATCGCTGATTCGGCATCGGGAGCTAATTTGACTCTCTATGGCTCCTCTCCTGGGAGCAATTGGGTGTCTGGTGTTGATGGGAAAGCCTACCACTTCGATGGTATTGATGAATACGCTGAAGTTGATGTCTCAGATTGGAGTGGTGATTTCAGTCTCTCGATGTGGGTCAAGACTGATAATTCCAGTCAGAAACAATTCGCATCCGCCATTGCTGTCAGTGATGTAGCCGGGGATGCTGATTCGTTTCAGATTCATTTCAGTGGTGGTACGAATGGTGACTGGGAGGTTCGAAACAATGTTTCTCACAAGTTTGGGGCGGTTGAAGCAGGGATTTGGACACATCTTGCGGTGAGCTTTGAGGACGATTCAATGAAGCAATTCCTGAATGGACGTCATGTTCGCACCACAGCAATGCCTGACGAGAGTATCGATGATATCCAATTGTTCAAGTTCGGTGTGAATCGTGCGGGCTCAACTTACTTTGAAGGTCTTGTCGATGAAGTCATGGTATGGAACACCTCACTCAATGAGTCTGAGATTCTGTCGATCTACAAGAGAATCGTTGTTGATTGCCCAGAATATAATTCTGTCAATCAGGCCACAACAAGCGCTTGGCAGGATGTTGATATTGGTGACGATCTGAAGGGTCATGCATGGTATATCACAGGTTATGCCATGAAGGAAGGTTGGATCAATGGCGATTATCGAATTGTGGTTGATGGCTATGCAGAAAATGGCACCCTGGTGTCAAGTGATTCAAGCAGCACCAATTCGCTGTTGGATGACTGGAGTTCACGTACGATGCGCTTTCGACCTCATGCTGATGTGTCTGATTTATCGATTCGAATCGAGGCGCTTCTACATGATGGTACTTACAATGGAAGTATCTTTTTCGATAGTATCCATCTTATTGCCATAAGGCCCCATATGCAATGGGTCGATGGCAGCATTGCAGAAACCGCTGTTTCAACCGGTGCCCGTTCATTCAATGAGGGAACAGGATACGGCCAATCCTTGGTCGCTGACTTGCTTGAGGATGGTGTTTCGGGGGTCAAAGGCTACGTTTACGAACCATATCTGAATACTGTGGCATACCCTAGTGTCATGACCACAGCTTATGCGAATGGATACACTTGGGCTGAATCAATATCCATGGCGAATCCAGCATCAAGTTGGATGGGGGTCATCGTTGGAGATCCAAAGATGGCTGCCTATGCCGACACACTTCACGATGTTGTCGTCGTTGATGTCAAGAATAATGGAACACTTGTTACAGGGCGGAATGGCAGTATCTTCGTCCTCGTTGAGAACGTGGGGATGTCCCCCGCTGATGGTTTTCTTCAGGTTAGAATCCCACGTCTTGGTGATATGTTGCTCTCTGAGATCGCTGTTCTTCTGCCAGCAGGTGATGCGTTCGGAAGCCGATCCATCATCGAAGTCCCAATACCATCGCAAGGTGGTGGCTACCTCGAGGTTGAGGTGCGTTGGGTGAAGAATAGCAGTCAAAATCAGTCCCGTGAGCGCGTCACAGATAACAATGCCAAGTCTTTCCACACCGTGGTTAACGACCCACCCTTTGTCGATAGCCTTGAGTGCACTCGTCAACAGGTGCCGCGTGGTGGTGCCATCACTTGCCTTGCCCACGTGAGTGACGATGGTGGTATTTTCGAGGTGGACCTCGGCTGGCGCGTAAATTCCTCTCTTCAGGGTGAATTGACCGAATGGATGTGGGTTGAGACAACAATTTCGTCTTCTGAGAACATATACGGGTTCGCCATCATTCGCCCTCCTGCCTCAGTTCCTCTCGGTGTTCTTGACCTCGCAGCAGTCGCTTATGATGATCAAGGCACGGCTTCAGACCTCTTCGTCCAAAGTTCAGTGGCTCAAGTGATTGATGCCCCTGCTTCTTGGTATGGCATGCATGTGCTTGGAATCGATGATGAGGGTTGGCTAGGGTACACTGAATTGCCACCCTCTCCACCACTTGGATTGGCCCGTGGCACCACGACGAATCTCACTGCGTGCAGTGTAGATTTGGACCATGATCCTTTGATTGACGCCCCCCTATTCCTAGTTTCTAAAGGTGAATTGGGCGATGTAGTACCTTTGTCAGATGATGAACCGACGCTGTGGTGCTATACAGCTACGTGGACCCTCCCGATAGGCGGCGACATCTCCGATGTACAACTCAGTGTTGAGGTTCAAGGCCAACTTGAGCTTTCAAGGACGGTCATGATCATTGATCGTGCACCTGATGTGATGATTCAATTAAGAGGCCCTGAAAATACTTCGAGAGCGCTAGCAAACACCATTGATGACATGCTGCTGATCAGCGTCGAGGATGCAGATGATCCCTTGTTGAATGAGAAGATAGCGAGCGTCACTCTGACTTGGCCAGAGATTCCTTCGGTCACCCTCCAGTATCGTATCGAAGCGGGTAGTTCAAGCGTTCTAGTTGCACTTCCTTCCCCCTCAATCCTCAAACCCGGCGTGCTCAAGGTGCATGTCATTGTGATCGGTGCCCATGATGTAGAGGGGAATGTTTCACGGGCGTGGGAGGTGACACTTCCTCCAGCCAGTGATTTCTCAGCATCGATGTGCATCAATTCAGAATCAGTTGACACACTTCGCTCAGGGCCTTCATACAACATGGTTGTGACTTACACTTCTCCTGCAGGTACTCAGGTTCTGACGGCCACGGCTACTTTGACCGACGGTACATCCATCCCCCTTACTCTCATCGAGGATGTAGAATACCCTGTGGCTGAAGCATGTCTCAAATCATCCCTCCTTGAGCATCAGGATGTTCAGGCCTTTCGTTTCGACTTGGTAGGATTTGGTATTGTGACAGGTGATCATATGCATCTACTTGTCGAACTGATAGATGGTGAGGGCCGTCCGTCCTCGAATATCTTCAATTGGTCACTGGTCAACCTTGCACCGATTGTGAGGCTGGAAGATGTTCGACTTGTCGAAGATGGGAGTCTGCTCTATCTTTATGGTGAGTCGTTCGACCCTGACAGCGATTCGGAATCTGAGTGCTCCGCTCTTCTCATCGCTGAGGATTCAGTCAATTTGACTATAGTAGATCTTCCTGTGGAAGAGGGGGTTATCGATTTCGATGTTCCTCTGTTCTCGGTCTCACCGGGGCAGCGCTTCACAGTTGAGGTCACTTGTGTTGACGATCTCGGCGCTCAGGCTTCTCTTTCATGGGATCGTCCTTTCCAGTTATCGGGTAATGATGTGCCTTCTGAAGTAGTCTCATCTGATTCTAGGTCGAGTGCGTCGGATGGTGATGAGGTGGCCACTGCGTTCACCCCTGTCATCATAATCATCAGTATCGTCCTGCTGCTGATTCTTTTCCTAGTGGTTAAGGGCCGTTCACCACCTGGATCTGAGGTGGATGAGAATTTCATTGCAGCACAAGATACTGCTTGGGCCCTTTGGGGGGATGGTTGAACAGAAAAGACCGCTTTGAAAAGCTGGTTCTGGGCGCTATTCCTTTTTCTTATCT
>CAZMJD010000080.1:0-7170 GCA_964566385.1 uncultured Candidatus Poseidoniales archaeon
AGCAGATGAACTCCAGATCATTGTCGCCTCCTGATCGGCCGATGTTCTGTCGATATCGAAGGGTGGATGACAGCTCAGAATCGCTCGAATCTCACCATTGACCGACGAATCAAGAGTAATCTCAATCGGTGCGAGAAGTGTGCTTGAGAGGTCGATGACATGTATCCCTTTGGAACCGGCGCCGGAGAGTTCAATCGAACAGAATACTTCCTTTGGTAATGGGCCTCCTGCCCTCAACAGAGTGATGCGCAGTACTTCCTCATCTTGCTCAAGTCCTGTAATCCCGATGTTCCATAGCGTGTTGTGCTGGATGATTTCCACCACTGAAATGGACGTCACATGTCCCGATTCATCTCGAAGGGTGAAGGCGATTTGACGGATGGCTGGACCCTCCCCAAAACCAAGGTCTGAGCCAGTGTAATTCAGATCTTGAGATTCAAGTTGCGGCGTGATGAGTGAATTGCTGATGAAGACCCCATCGACCACAATCTCAAGGTTCAGGTTCTCTGAACTTTCTGTTGTGGTACGACATGTGGCTGCTATGGCTTCAAGATGATCAATGCTGCCGGGAGTCGTGCAAATAATGGCTGCATCGACAACAGCTCGGGTGAAGGTGAGTACGGTGAGTTGAACATCACCCGATGTTGTACGCATTGTCACTTCGATCTCGTTCCACCCCTCTCCTTGTAGGGGTACGGTCCAACCTGATGAGGTGCTGGTGAGCATGACAGATCCAATGCTAGCAACCGAAGCGGTTGCGCTTGAACGCAGCAGCATCTCATCGCCGATTGTACCCATCAACACTGGTGAGGTCTGCCAAGATGCACTCTCTCTGCGCACGGTGACGTTGAAACTATGATTGTGCCCTTCTCCATCGTCTGCTGAAAACTCGAGCCGTGTTTCACTTCCATCCCATTCTTCAGGCGGCATTAACGTGCATGGAATGGGTGTTGCAGAGTTTGGAATCACGCGCAGAGATGACGTCGTGAAACTCCATCCCGTTGTATCTATGAGTTGCAGATCGACATCGATCCCAGTATTGCCTTCTTGAATAAGTGCAACAGAAGCACATCCATTTGACGACATGTCGAGAACCCAGGCTGAGCCAAGATGTGTGATCTGTACAGTTGGTTCAACGATCAGTTCGAGATCCTGTCTGATTACTTCGCTCGTTCCCGAATCTGCGATGACCACCTGTAGAACTCCAGTGGTGCCTGCAGCAGCTCCTGTAGGTGGAATGACTTGGATATCGATGACGACTGATTGGGTCGAGTTGAGGTTAGATATGTTCAGCTCCGAGGTGATGTAATCCCACCCAGGGGTCGTTGGGAATCCAAAGGCGAGAATTGGATAGCTTGGTAGGTTGCCATACTGTGTCAGTTCAAGGCTCACGATGCCACCACCAAGAGGAATGGTTCGATCATGTGTCGTTGCTAGCCATTCCGTATTCAGTGCAATGATATGGTCCACATTCAGGATGACATCGCTTTCAGTGGCGATGAGGGTGATATTCAATCCACAACGGTCACCTGCAGGGGCGAATCTTTCGACAATCACATCTATCCAGAGTGAACCGTTTCCATACGGCTCGATCAAGTCAGAGCCGCTTGATGAGATCGTGCAGACCGATGGTGTGGATGATGATGCGTTCCTGACCACAGCTTGTTGTGCAATATTTCCTTGATTGGACAGAGAGATGCTGAGGTTCGTGGCCATTCCAGGTTCAAGAATCTGGCTTGGTGTGGGGCCGATTGACCATCGTGTCAAATTTCTTGCACGTGCAGAGAATTCGAGCAGCATGGCGATGTTCGAATCATGTTGGCTGGTGATTATGACAATCACGGGGATATCTTCGGCAGCTGGGACTCCCCCGTCGATCTGTAAACGCACACCGAGTGAGGTTGCGGCACCTGGTTGTACAGTTATCATTTCAGAGGTTGCCATTGCGCTAAGGGTGCCGTTCGTGGGTGTCTGAGCTTCCACAGTGACGGCGTAAGAATCCACTGCGTTACCTGTGTTCTGGACTTCAATGACTACAAGGTGTTCTTCATCGGCATCAAGGTCCACTACATCATCTCCAAGGTAGGTGGCAATGAGGTCAGAGATCTGGATGATCTCGAATGTACCTTTCAGAGACAGATCTGCATGAGTTGCATCGATGTTCATCTGAATAAATTGAGGTGGGGTGGAAGTCTCAGTTGTGAGCGTCAATCCTCCTGTCAGATGTCCGTCCCCGTCGCTGCTTCCTGAGATGGTATCTCCAACCACGGTGAGGCCGCCTGCTCCCTCCCAGACCCAACCAGCTCTGTTGAGGGTCCCAAGGGACCATGACAAGAGCGAATTAGGGTCCCCTTTCGCGCTGAATCCCCACGCAAAGACTCCTGGCGTTGAGCGAATATGTGGGGGCGTGATGACGGCATTCGCAGCAACAAAAGTGGCTGTGAGATTCGCTTTGACCGTGTCATTCAATTTAGCAGTGAAGATGGTTGTGATGTTTTCCTCATCCTCTGCTCCTTGAGGCACACTAAGAGAAAGCGATAGCTCTGCCGTCTCCCCTGGACCAAGCTCGTGGGAGGACACTTCACTCCCATCGACAATCACTTCAGGTCTTCCTGTGCCCCATGGATCAGCATCATATTCCCAGAATACAGTGACTGCCGTGTTGCCCTTGTTCTCCAATTCGAACCAAGCCAATGCTGTCTCTCCAGCTATCCCATAGCCTGTACTCGTGTCTGTGCCATTCGGACCGCGGACTGCAAGACCACTGGTTCGAGCAGTTCGGATGACAAGTTCCCCCTCAATGATGGTTCCTGAGTCCACCGAGGTGGCATTGAGGCCGATTTTGAACACTTCACCTCCTGCCACGTTTGCAGGTGGTGTAATATTGAAAACTAGATTACTTGATTCAGATGTGTCTAGATTGTAAATCGGTCCAGTGGACAGGAGCACAGTCCAACCAGGTGCTATGGTTGAAGGATCCATCTCAACACGCCAGTCTCCCGAGCGTCGCCCCGTCTTCACAAGATCTAATTCCACATTAGAGGATTGAGCAGGAAGAAGTTCGGGAACTGCGCCGGCTCTGAATGAGACTTCCCACGGAACAAGGACATCGAGGATGGAGGAATCTCGGTCATTGTCACGGGTTGATTGCGACTGGTTCTGGCGTGGATCTATTTCAATCTCGAACAGATGTCGACCTAATGTTGCAGTCCATGTGGTGCTGAATGTGATGGGGTCGGCATCACCTGCCGGCGATGAAGGCTCTAGATCGTCGAAGGTTTTGCTCAGAATCTTTTCACCATCTAAGTACAGATCAACATCGAATCGCTCACTCGTTGCCTTGGTTCCTGTATTTTCAACCTCAACGATGATTGTGACCGTGTCCCCTGGATCAGGTTCGGGCGAGACAAATCGAATGGCTTCTCCATCTAGGCGACCTCGCAGATCAGATTTTGCCCATGTGATGACCTGTCCCCCAATGATCAGATCAAGTCCACCATCTCCATCAATGTCTGTCAGAGCAGGTTCGGCAATCGTTGCTTCAGCTACAGCAAATCCATTCTCCCATGCTGTCGAACTCAATTCGGTACCATCATCTCCATCCAAGGCATGCACTTTTCGGTCGTATCCAAAGACCATCTCTGGGAGCCCTATGCCATCAATATCTACCAAGACTGGGCTCGAAGTTGCAATTCCTTCACTCAGGATGCCGTTGTGGTCGATTGTTCGGGACCAATCCAAAAATGTCCCTGTTTCACTGAGTTCATGACAACTAGCCCAAGCACGTCGATCACCAAGACCTGTTACGGTCCAAGTAATCCCGCATAATCGATCGGTGATGCCATCGCCGTCGACGTCCGCAAGTGCTGGTGGGCTGTCTGCCCAACCATTTTCCGCCGTTGCGGTCCAAATGTTGGATTTGTCAGTTGATTCCCATGCCATCCATCGAGTGGCATCGGTTGCAGAACTTCTGTCAGCATCTGTGGGGATGGTGATCACAAGTTCTAGAGGCTCATCTCCATCGAGCTGTGTTGGAAGTACGCCGGGGAGGCGGCGATGAGGAACACGGGTATCTCCATCGGACACGCCAAGATCTGTACCTGCCCACACGAGTGAACCAGTGCTTCCGTCAATTCGCCAAATCCACATCGAACCCGAATCCTCGTTGATGGTCGTCAGAATGACTGAGCCCGAGGAATCAGTTCCAGGTAACCAAGATGGATCTGAGGCATGTGTTCCTTTGTCGAGTTCAACGTCCCACATGATTTCTGGTGGGGAGGAAGTGGTGATGATAGGGACTGCAACTACACGCGGACGCCCCGAGGAACTGTCGTATCCTACTACCACAAGTTCGGGTGGTGAAGTCCCATCCATCTCAGCAATCATCACTTGCGACATCACGTCCTCATTGGAGGAACCAAATAGATTGTCAGCTGAATTCTTGCCTAGGACTAGCGTCTCATCAGAAATTGTCCATCGCTTCTCGGAAGCGTGTCCACCAGTCGTCCAACCGGCAGGTCCGCAGGAGAGACTGGGCTGCCATAATTCGATATTCACTCCTGTTGAGCCATCAACTGCCACGAGGATCTCGTGCATGCCGTTGCCATCTGCATCGACCACCGCAGGGGCTGCACGCGGTTCCCCTACGTCACCAAGAGATGCTTGCCAAGCGAGGCGCCCTGTATCTCCCTGAAGGATTCGGAGGTATGAGATGCCTGAATCAGCATCGCGACGTAATTCTACGATGTGTGGGTGGTCTGCTCCACATCGTCCAAGCGCATCTTGCTCGATCACGGCGTTTCCAGAGAGATTGGCGATGATCGTAGCGAAACTTGTCATCTGTCCCGTCGAGGCGCTGTCTATCGCCCAGTTTCGAGATGGTTCATCAATCGTACCGAGGTGTGTCTCATTTCCATCGAGTCTGTGTGGGGGTACTGCAGCAGAACGCATCGCATCACGCCCTGCTTGAGGCCATGGGTGGACGTTCTCATCTGTTGACTCGTCATCTTCTCCGGCTTGCTGGTGCCATGGGGGAAGCGTTCTTTCCTGCGGTTCTTGGAGTAACATACCCATAACGGGCAGGAGGAGAAGCAGGATCAGGGCCCAACTCCATCGAATCGTGGAATGCATCTACACCCACATGTCCGACTCCACTGCACTTCAACGTTGGCTGTCTCGGCCTCAGTCTCAGCCACTTCGAGGCATGTATGGATGCATCCACGGCCGAAGGACCTATATCCGACCGAGCGGGCGAAGGCTCGTCAACTGAGGGTGGGTGAGGCGACTGTATCTAGAGGTCACGAAAGAGGATACCATACGAATCCCTCCTGAGTACCTTCGTAAGGGGGCCTCCTTCACCGATCATATCGATCGATTAGCGGCTCGTTCCTTTGAGGGTACCTTTGATGACCAGAACCGCCTTATCGTCGTGACCTATGATCACGAAACCATCGGCCGGGGAAGAATCATTCACGGCGATGGCGCAATCTATCAGCCGATCCGCTTCAAGGCCATTCTCTTCGAGGTTGGCGATGCAGAGGTGGTGGAAGGAGCGGTCTCCGAGGTCAATGAATTCGGGGCTTTCGTTAGGATAGGTCCGCTAGAAGCCCTTCTACATGTGTCTCAGATTATGGAGGATAGAGTCCACGTGAATATCGGTGCCCAACGAATCGAAGGGCAGACGACGGGTATGAGTCTCGGTGAAACCACCACTGTCAGAGCCCGCATCGTCCAAGCCGCCTTGAATAACGCAGACCCACGCTCATCCAAGATAGGGCTGACCTGCAAGCAGCCAGGCCTTGGAGCTCTGGAATGGTTAGAGGAGTAGGTGTCGAAATGGTCAAGGTTCCTTTTGCATGTAGCGAGTGTCATATCATCATTGATGGAGCCGTTGAACAATGTTCGTATCATCCTGGAGCACCTGTTTCGACCGATTGGCAAGGATATGTTGTCGTCACTTATCCGGACCGCTCAGACATAGCTAAGCGTTTGAATGTGAAACGTTCCGGGGCGTATGCACTGAAGGTCAACATCCGATGAGGTGTCAGAATGATCGAAGTCAGAAGCCGTACTGAGAATCCTCTCCTTGGACGCGTTGAGATTGAGTTTGCCATACAACATGCAGGCCAACCAACACCGGACCGAAAGACCATGATCGATCAAGCGTCGTCACTTGAGCCAGGTTCTGATACCTCATTGATTGTTCTAAAGCATGTTAACACCCGATTTGGGAGGTCCGAGACGACAGGACTCGCTCTCATTTATTCCGATATAGATCATGCCCGAAAGGAGCCAGCTCATATTCGCAGGAGATTCGGACTCGATCCCTCAGATGGCACTGAATCTGTTGAAGAGAAGTCAGCCCCTGCCTCGGTTCCTGAGGTTGAGGATGCCGCCGGAGATGCAGAAGAGGAGTAGATCTGAATGACTGATGGCCCTAACTCAAGCGGCAAGCATGCTCGCTATTCTGTGGATGGTGATGTGCTGACCCGTGAGCGTGATTTTTGTCCGAAATGTGGTCCTGGCGTTTTTCTCGCTATTCACTCTAATCGAACCTCGTGTGGCCGATGTGGATGGACCAAGAAGAACGATTGATCATTCTTTCAATATGGGGATTAGAGCCCCTTGATTGTCAACAGCATGATTCTCCTCTGAGGATCTGATGAAGCCGATCACGAGCTCTGGATGTTCTTTTCTCAGTGCAGATTGCCCTTGTACTGCTATCAGTTCCCTCCATCCAGCAATATGCCAACGACCATCGATCCATTCTGCTGACTGAGCAGGGCCATTGGAAGCATGACGCCATTCATTCCCTTCGCAGTCTACCTGACACAGATCCCCGTTAGCGAAGGCCATTAACCACCCCCCATTCTCATGCCACCAGGCTCCTAATAGGCGGTCAGGGGATTCAACGATACCTTCTGCCACGACCTCCCCTGAGTCGTCGAAATCGATCCATCCACCTGCTATGGACCAGACTCTGATGAGTTCTTGATGACTGACGATGGCAGCGGTTTCTCCTCCGAATTTTAGATTGCTGAGTTCCTCCCAAGTCGGTAGAGCAGCTCCCCAACGTTCAGTCCCATCCGAATCGATGCAATATACTCCATGACTCTCAAGAGCGAAGACAACGGTATCTCCATGAGTAGTCATTGCCAATGGTAACCTATC
>CAZMJD010000081.1:0-7155 GCA_964566385.1 uncultured Candidatus Poseidoniales archaeon
TGGGTTTCACTCAGATCATTCCAGTTCACCATTCCAGTGTTGACATCCTTAGCAATGATCGGTGCACTGCTCATCGGTGCTTGGGAAGAGGCAATATTGGTTGCCATCCTGATTGCTATTGCTGCTAGTCTTGAAGGGTTGGCTGTCGAGCGAGCACGTAGTTCCATGACAGGTGGCTTCGATCGAAGACCCGCTACTGCTCGAAAGCTGATCGAAGAGATGGATGATGAAAGCAACGAACATTCTTCAGCCAATAGTGGCAACAAGAATCGCGCTTCAGGAATTAGTTTGGCTATAGCCGGCCAGCAAAATCACCATTGTGAGATCACCGGAAGTGAACTTGTTCCAGTGAACACATTAGTCCAAGGTGATCGTGTCGAAGTTCTGAGTGGGGAGATGATTCCAGTCGATGGGAAGATTGCACAGGGATTTGGAAGCATTGACCGAACTCCATTAACAGGTGAACCATTGCCGACTCCTATCAAAGAAGGCGATCGAATCGAAGCAGGTTTGATTCTTGCCTCAGGGCCAGTCCAAGTTGAAGTTGAAGCTGTTGGTGAAGCAACACGGCTTGCAGGATTGATTGACCTCGTACATGAGCAACGTCAGAAACCCGCCCGGCTTCACAGTCATGTTCATCTATTCACAAAGATCTGGATTCCACTTGTCATCGTTGCTGGACCCTTACTTTGGTTAATACAAGGAGATGTGAGTAAAATGCTGATGTTATGGGTCGTCGCATGCCCATGCGCACTCCTCCTAGCTGGTCCCATCCCACATACTGCTGCTCAAGCAGATGCGGGACGCAGAGGTGCGATCATTTGTGGAGGAAATGTGATCGAGCGACTTGCTCAAATCGATTTTGCTTTTCTTGATAAGACGGGGACACTGACGACCGGTAGACCTACACTCGCTTCAATCGCGATGAGTCGGGGAATATCAGAAAAGCAAATCCTACACATTTGCGCAGCCCTTGAAGTCCACAGTCGTCACCCGTATGCAACAGCTATACTTGAGGCGGCACCAAATGAACCCCCACAGATCATGATGGAAAAAGTGCAGGAAAGAAGGTCTGGAATAGAAGGGAGGGAAGGGGGCATACGGTGGTGGCTCGGTAGCAGAGAAGATGCTCCTAAAGATGGAGCAAAGTGGTATACTGAAGCAATACATGACGCTGATCAAAGCGGCCATGGGGTGTCGGTGCTTCTGAAGAATGGAAGACCAACAGCAGTGCTGTCCTTCGTTCACGATGACCTACGTCAAGGAATCGGACAGATGGTATCATCTCTCGAGAAACAGAATGTGAGAGTTGAACTGCTTTCAGGGGATGATCCGGCTGCAACCGTTGCCCTTGGAGCATTGATTGGTCTGTCTGCAGAACGATGCCATGGGGGACTTTCCCCCGAACAGAAAGTGAGCTTCGTCGAAAAGGCTGCAGAATCATCAGGGGTATTGATGGCAGGCGATGGATTCAACGATTCTGCAGCCCTAGCAGCTGCCGACGTCGGTATCGCAGTGGGCACTGGTGATTCTGTCAGTTTGATTGCAGCTGACGTTCTGATACCAGGTGAAGAGACATCGGTCCTGCCTGAATTGATTAATTTGTCACGCCGAACAAGATCAACGGTATGGGTGAATCTTGCAGTATCAGTCGGCATTACAATCATCCTGACAATGATCGTTCTCTCTCCTTCAATAACAGGGATTCCATTGGCATTGGGAATCATCGTTCATGAAATAGGAGCGTTATTCGTCATTCTCTATGGCGTCACTCCAGTGCGTAAAGGAGGGCGATGGGAGGCACTGAAAGGACTGGGTGTGGATCTGGTGAATGAGACAAAAACTGCCTTTGAGACCCTACTCGGTACTCAGAAGATAGGCACCAAAGATGGTGCCGCATCCACAACTACATCATCTGAAACGTTGTGATTTCACTCTTCTTCAGAAGCATCTGCTGCTGCTGCAGGTGGTGCTGCAGCACCGCCGCCACCATCCATTGGTGGCGTTGAATACTGTGCGAAGAACAACAGTGCACCAAGACCCACGAAAACAAGGAAAGACAAGGGGTCAAAGTGTGGAGCCAATGCTGCATCGTAGCCATTGTAGTCATATCCTGGTATCAGCATAGCAGTAAGGTCAAGACTGTGGTCTCGGCTACCGCTTGGACCTGCAACAAGGCCAATGAATGCGTTGTACAGATAGAGCAAGCCACCGACCAAGCTGAAGACGATGATACCACGGTTCACCCGTTTGTCGGCGAGCCAAGGAAGATTCGGGAAAGCTGCTGCGAGCAAAGATTGCTCTGTGTCCCACACGCGCTTAGCGTCTTCGACGAGTTCTTTCGCACCCTCAATAGCACTGTCTACGATATCCTCAACGGCTTCAAGAAGGAGACCAAGTGCAGAGGCTTTCTCTCCTACAGCACTACGCAATTCGCTCAGACTGATGTAACCATCTTTGTTCTCGTCGATGAGACCTAAGGTCATCATCACGTCAGGTGGAGCGAGATCTGCGATTCCGACTTCCTTCAACCACGCCTGAAGTTCAGGTCCTGAAACCCTCTTGTCAGAGTTAAGATCGATTACTTTGAAAACTTCAGCAACCGACTTATCCTCTTTCTTGATGTAATCAATGATTCCATCTACAATTTGTTCACTCGTTACTTCAGAATCATCATTACCCGCGTCAGATTCCTCTTCTTCATCATCTGCCATGCGATAGAACGTCTGATTCAAGTATTTAAACAACCTGCAGTTTCAGCCACTCACACCACCGATTCCATTGCAGTCCATCGATTGCTATGACCGACACCATAGGAATGAACGATACGAGGACGTTGAAGAATGATGGCACAGGCCTAAGAACTCCATCGATGTGAGAGATTTGGTGTTCAGATGACCACGGCGACGACGATGTTGGCGTGGACCAAAATGCGAGGAGAGGAAGATGGGTTCGAGCTGATCGAACATCAAGTCCCAAAACCCAATGCAGGGGAGATTCTCGTCCGCACACGTTCTACATCGATCTGTGGCACTGATTTACATATCTGGCTCTGGGATGAGTGGAGTCGAGAGAACGTTGAACTTGGAACCATCACTGGCCATGAAACGTCTGGAGAAATTATCCAACTCGGAGAAGGAGTCATTGGACATCAGATTGGCGACCACATTGCAGTGGAATGCCACATTGGTGATGGAACATGTGAGCGTTGTTTGGAAGGAAATGCACACGTCTGTGAGCGCGGGGAGATCTTTGGAGTCCATCGACATGGAGCATTTGCTCCTTATTTCACAATCCCCGCAACAAATGCGAGGAAGGTGCCTGAAGAATTAGATGAGGCATTCGCCTCTATTCAAGATCCATTAGGAAATGCGGTCCACACCCTCAGTGGAGGACCAGTAGCAGGATGTGATATTGCCATCCATGGCCTAGGTCCCATTGGCCTATTCGCTATCGATGTTGCACGTGCCCAAGGTGCTCGAACGATCATTGCTGTCGACTGGCAGAATGAGATGAGAATGAAAATAGCTGCTGAGCTGGGGGCTGATCTCGTTCTTGGTCGTGATGATGACGTTGTTCAAGAAATACTGGGAACAACGAATGGTAGGGGTGTTGATACATCATGTGAGTTCAGTGGTTCACCAACCGCCCTTGCCAACGCCCTACGGAGTACAAGATTGGCAGGTCACGTAAATGTACTCGGAGTCTATGGCACCGACCCAGTGGTGCCGATCAACGAAGTCGTGTTCAGATATCTCACCATTAAGGGAATCAATGGACGACGAATGTGGGAAACTTGGGACACTATGCATGACCTGCTCTCCACGAATGCACTCAATGTTGAACAGATTGTGACACATCGGCTTCATTGGCACGATTTCCAGTCGGCCATGGCACTTGTCAGATCAGGAGAATGTGGCAAGGTGATACTCGACTTCGACGAATGAACTTGAGGTTGGTTCTGCCCGAAGGTTGAAGGGCGACCTTCGGGGAGCGTTATCCTTGTTGACGCCCATGCGCTACGTTGTTGTCACCGGGGGGGTCCTCTCTGGCTTGGGCAAGGGCGTCACCGCCAGCAGTATTGGAGTTCTGCTCAAAAGTCTCGATCTGCATGTGACTGCAATCAAAATCGACCCATATCTCAACACCGATGCAGGAACCATGTCGCCATTCGAACACGGCGAGGTATTCGTGCTCGATGACGGTGGAGAGGTAGACCTCGATCTTGGCAATTATGAGCGATTCCTTGACGTCACACTCGGCCGAGACAACAATCTCACAACTGGAAAGATCTACTCGGAGGTGATTGAGGCAGAACGAAAAGGGGATTATCTGGGCAAGACTGTTCAAGCCATACCACACATCACAGATGCAATACAGAACTGGATCTCAGAAGTCGCACGCAGGCCTGAGCCAGATACTGGCAAGACTGCTGACATCTGTGTCATCGAACTTGGTGGAACGATAGGTGACATTGAGAGTATGCCATTCATCGAAGCACTACGGCAGTTTCAATTCAAGGTTGGACGAGAGAATGTATGCTTCGTCCATGTCTCACTGGTTCCAGTCATCGGACCGGTCGGTGAGCAGAAGACAAAACCAACTCAGCACAGTGTCCGAGATCTTCGCGCACTGGGTATCACACCAGATGTTCTGGTCTGTAGGTCTGAAGAACCCTTAGCTGACGAGGTGCGTGAGAAAATGGCAGCATTCTGCCATGTTTCACCATCTGCAATCATGTCAGCACATGATGTGTCAAACATCTATCGCGTCCCACTCGGTCTTGACAAGCAGGGTCTCCGGGAAGTTCTCAGCACACGGTTCAACACACGTGAACCAAAAGAAAGCGATCTTTCCGATTGGCGTAATCTGGCAGATGAAGTAGATGCTGCAAATAAACGAGTAACCATAGCGATGGTCGGGAAATACACTGGACTCGCGGACTCATATCTCTCAGTCATCAAGGCTCTCCAACATGCAGCATACAGTATTGGACACAAAGTCGACATCGAGTGGATCGAATCCGAAGACCTGGAAGATGAAGATTCACCTGCGCGACAAGTCCTCCACGATGTCGATGGGATTCTTGTACCCGGAGGCTTCGGTGATCGAGGAATCGAAGGGAAGGTCTTCGCAGCACAACTGGCACGAACGAAAGGAATACCATACCTTGGAATCTGCCTTGGGCTCCAGATAGCCGTTATTGAGAATGCTAGGAATGTGCTTGGGTTTGAAGGTGCTAACTCTACCGAATTCGATCCAGACACCCCGCATCCGGTCGTAATCCACATGCCCGATGTGAGTAATACGGTCATGGGTGGGACAATGCGCCTCGGGCTCAAGAGAACCCATATCCTCTCATCTGATTCAATGGCTGCGCACCTCTATGCAGAATCGGATTCAATCATGGAACGGCACCGACACCGCTACGAAGTTGCGCCGGCCATGGTAGAGCATTTGCAATCAGGTGGATTGATCTTCTCGGGAAAGGATGACAGTGGCGAACGGATGGAAATCATCGAATTACCCGACCATCCATTCTTCTTCGCCACACAGTTCCATCCAGAATTCAAAAGCCGGCCACAACGACCATCGCCACCATTCATAGGACTTATCCGGGCTGCAGCAGGTCTTCCGGTTCAGCCTGATCTCACAGGTGCTCCACGTCAATCAGAAGCTTGAGCATACGTTGAACATTATACCCTACAAGAGTTCGAATGAATCTAGCCTCTGCAAAAAGGGCATCAACCTCACGTGAGGATGTCTCGATACGCAATGCTTCCAATGATGATATTTTGGCAGGTGTTGCCACGGCCAAAGTTCGATCAGGTCCAATCGAGCGCAGGGCCAGAGGAGTCAGTTGCAGATTAGCGCGGCCGATAAGAAAGCCCTGACCACCCATTGGAGAAAGGACAAGATAGAGGTCCAAGTTTTCATTCACAAGCTTCTCTATTGCAACACCATTGAGGTCTGTAGCAAGTAGAGAAGATGATGAGAGGGCATCAATTCCCAGCAGAGTGGTTTTGATTCCAAGATGTTCGGCAATCGCGTGCAATGTGCCACCAGATCCCCACAACCAGACTCTTTCAGGATGTTTGGTCATCTGTTCGGAAAACCAATCTGCCATCCCCAATATGATTTCATCCTCGTCCAATGCCTCCACTGCCTGCTTACTGCCTTGAATCCAACGGGGAGAGGAGGGAGTGAGGGCTTCGGAGAAAAGACGGATACGCCAATCACCTTCTCGAAACGCTTCTTCATCAAGGTCCATCACCTCTGTGGTAGACGGACCAAGCAAGCCTTGCACAAATGCGGCAATGACCTCGGCCACCGCTTCAGGACTGGAGGCAAAGGTACCACTGTACATCTTGACACCACAAGGAATACCCAGAATTGGGGTACTAGGACCTTCAGGGTGCTCAGATAAAGCGGCGACTACATCTCTGGTCGTCCCATCGCCGCCAGCATATACAATCAAGTCCACGCCAGCATCTATTGCCTCGGAAACCATCCTCATAGTGTCTTCAGAACTGGTGATATCAGACACGCGTCCAGCACCAAGAACACGTTCGATTGCGATATCATCTGGCCACCAGTCTTCACCCATACGTCGCGCCCCCACCATCCATTTCACATCCAAGGTTGGTGTCCGTTCAATGATCTTGGAGAATCGAGCAAAGGTACGCTGGGTCCGGGGACCTGATCGTTCTGTAGCACCCGCCTTACGGGCCTCATCAGCTAGGCCATCACTGCCTTTGTAGGCAAGCACACCACCAAGGCCAGCATCAGGATTGACCAGAACCGCCACGAGCATGGATGACAACCTCACTAGGCCGTAGAAACATCATCCTCAAACCACCTTCGCCCCATCGCCCCGGTGTGGGCTCGAACCGGAGAGGGATGGTTGGCGCCCTCATGCTCTCGGTCCTGATGCTCAGTTCCGGTTGCCTCGGACTGTTCGGAGGGGATGGCGAAGGGGATGCGAATGAGAAAATGTGGTGGGAATGGAGTGTTGACGAGCGGCACATCCTTGACCTGAATGTCACAGGTGAGCGAAGCCATTTGCCAGAGACAGGACCGTATGAGTGGGTTGGACCAGAGGAGTACTACGTTGATGTCGATCTACCTGCTGAAGAGCAGGATGCTGGATATCCA
>CAZMJD010000082.1:0-213 GCA_964566385.1 uncultured Candidatus Poseidoniales archaeon
GACGGTTGCTACGCGCTGCAGTTTCACCTCGATATCTGTCATCGGACATCACCTCGACTCGCCCATGGATGGGATGTCTGATTTAAGGGCGTTGGGGGATGTAGCGTTAATTGTGGAGGGAAGTGAACTAGGCATATTCCGCTGGTTTTACGGCGCGGTCGTCCTCATTATCGTAGCTGTACTCGACTCAAGAGACCGACGCGTTCCAAATGC
>CAZMJD010000082.1:266-7134 GCA_964566385.1 uncultured Candidatus Poseidoniales archaeon
ATGAGAGAAGCAGACATAGCAACATGGGGAACCACCTTGGCAGCCTTCGCATGGGTGTGCATCCATGTGATCGGGAAACCAACATGGCATGATGCTAGATCTGGTTCATGGCCAGATATCATGTTGGGAAGTGCCATCGGCGTAGGGGCCATGTGCACAGTGTGGGGAATATGGACACACCTACCCAGCGTGATAGAAGCACCTTGGATACTCATCGAACCTTTGGACACCACCGAATCGATGCGCCTGACTAGAGTCTGGCTCATGGCATTCTCAATGGTCGTCAGCATCCCATTGATTGAGATGCTCTGGCGACTTGGGGCTCTGAGGGGCGGAGCTGACGCAAAGGCCTTGATGATGTGTGTCCTCATCCTTCCTACTTGGAGCGGGGTTCCTATCTTTGCAATTCCACCACATCTTTCAGTTCCATTCATCAGCCTCGCTATCTGGGCAGGCATTCTAATGCTCAGTGTACCTATTCACATGATCATCAAGAACATCTCTGCTGGAACAAAGTCCCCATTGGGTATGATCTGGCATGCCACGAGGATCGATCTGGATGATTTCAATCCCGAGCGGCAGTGGTTGCTGACAAACATAGCTAGCGGCCACGATGGTGAAACTGGGCCACGCCATAGAATGCGGCCGGTCAGCAGATCAAGAGAAGAGGAATGGACCGAACAGGCCATTGAGGATCTGAAGAATCATGGCGAGAACCGAGTATGGGTCACTCACAAGCACCCCTATCTGGTGTACATGTGTCTCGGATGGATACTCCTGCTGCTCTTCGGCGATGCAGTAGGCCATGTAGCTGGATGGATGAATCAACTAGGTTGACCCGAAAGATCGGGCCTAAGCCTACCTATTACCGTGCCGAGCTTGTCAACCAACCCTTGCTTCTTATCATCCATCACCAAGGCATTGTCGATGACCTCATCTAATGTTTCAACTGGGATCACTGTCACTTTCTCGACGAAACGATCATCGAGGAGAACATCACGCAAGTTAGCCTTTGGAATAATCACCTGACCGATGCCGCTACGTGCTGCTGCCTCAATCTTCGCGGTCACCCCTCCTATGGGGAGCACTTCGCCCCGCACAGAAAGGGAACCAGTCATGGCAAGATTCTGATCAATGGGAACATCCTCTAGGGCACTGATAATTGCCGTTGCAATAGTGATGCTAGCGCTATCACCGTCGACCCCATGTGTATCTACGAACTGAATGTGAATATCAAAGTCAGATACATCCTTCCCAGTCATCTTCTTGATGACTGCAGAGACATTGGTAACTGATTCCTTAGCGATGTCGGACAGGCCTCCAGTGGCATGTACGGTTCCACCTTGAGACAAAGAGGGCGTGACAAGTGCCTCAACAGGCAATACAATTCCGCTGAAATCTGACATCCCGGAGTCCGCACCAAGAACTGCAAGGCCATTCACCCTGCCAATGCGGTGACCTTGATTGATGAGAAGAGAGTATTCCTGACGGCGCTCGATGATGCGATCTGCCACCTGCTGTTCAAGTGGTTTAGCGATTCGGCGAGCCTTTCGAACATGGATTGCGGAGGTATTCTCTGAATTCTCTTCAGCCGCCAGATCACCAGAAATTCGAATCAAACCCCCAAGCTCACGCAATCTCAGAGAGAGCTTACCACGGCGCCCTGATCGACGCTGTGCCTCTCGTATCATGAGCTCAACGGCTGAGCGATCGAAATGAGGAATTCGGCCATCCTTCACCACTTCTTGAGCAATGAATCGTATGAGCCGACGACGGTTACGATCGGTATCACTCATTACCGATTTGACGTATACCTCATAGCCATAGCCGCGGATTCTGCTGCGTAGGGCAGGATGCATTCCTTGTATAGCATCGAGGTTACCTGCAGCAATGAGAACAAAATCACATGGAACTGGCTCGGTTTTTGTGAGAGCCCCGGATGAGCGCTCGGAGCGGCCACTGATGCCTAATTCCTTGTCCTGTAAGGCGGTCAGCAGAGCCTGTTGTTCCTCAAGTCGAAGAAGATTGATCTCATCGATGTATAATACCCCAAAGTGAGCTCTGTGGATCGCACCTGGCTCAACACGTTCATGAGCAGGCGTTTCCATACCCCCTGACTGAAAGGGATCATGTCGAACATCACCAAGCAGACTACCGGCCAGCGTACCAGTTGCGTCAACAAATGGAGGCATGTCATCGCTCTGACGTTTAATCAGAAGCTTGGGAATGCGAGCTTCATCACCACCTGCAAGGCGGCTTCGGATGAACATGTAGGCAAAAGCGAGTAACAACATGCCAAAGAAAAGGCTGAACAGTTGGCCGGAGAGAATAGCAACGATAGCGAACAAGATGCCTATGGCCGCGAAGGAATACAGCAGCACCCGGTTCTGTGATTCTCGTTTCTCACGTACAGCTTCGCGTTGGGCCTTGACGATGCGTTCCCCTCGTCCCGCCGGCACAGAACGAACACGTGGCTCGTTCTCATCTTCTTCATTTGGATAACAGAGAATGTCCTCAAGCGTGCCCTCAGGAAGAAGTTCGGTCATTGACCGAGCCAACATCGACTTTCCAGTACCTGGATCCCCAATCATCATCACGTGGCGACGTTGTTCAGCGGCCTTTCGAATAACCATGGACGCCGCTTCTTGTCCAATGACCTGATCAACCAGACGGTCTGGAATAGGAACATCTGCAGTGGTTGAGAATTCTACATCATCAAGCCATTCAGTCACAGGAATATCGATCACAGATGCGGAGTCATCAAATTCATCGAAGTCATCATCGAATTCAGAATCCTTTGAATCAACGACTATGAAACCAACATCAGCCTCGCCAGAAGGTTCGTCCTCTGGAGGTGAAGCTGCCACCTCATCGGCATCGGGGACAGTATCGTCTTCACTCATGTCGGAGCTCCTGTGCAAAGGGTAATGATATCACTCGATATAAACTACAGCCCGGCTCTACTCCAATATCAGACGCGACCATTCTGCTCAAGCCACGTCTTCCCATAGTAGGACCATTGTTCCATCGTCCATCCCGGAGGCAAACCTTCTGGAGGTAGAGGGGGAGCACCAGGTGGCACTACGACTTGAGGAACTTCACTCTGGAAGATCCCTTCAGACCCACCGAACATGGAGTTGGCTTCAAGATCCTGGGCCGGAACATCGATCATGAAGGATTCTTCTTCTTCTTCTTTGCCTGAGAGAAGTAGAACGGCAATGACGACGAACACGATGATACCAACAAATGCTGCAATAGCGACTGATGCGCCAGTACTGAGAGAGACAGAACCTGACGGGTTGCTGGTGGCAGTGGTGGTAGATGGGTTACGCTGAGCCCATGTTTGGCAGGCTGCCAGATCGATACCCTCTGAACACGACTCGTCAAAGGCTTGCTCAACTTCGGACATTCGCTCTTCCGGAGCAAGCCCGGCTTCAATCCGATTAAGCAATTCAAGCATGTCATTGAGATTCTTCTCAATCTCAGCAAGGTCATCTGCTGAATCACTTTCTGTAACCATCCCATCTGGAGGAGCACTTGATTCAATGGTGAACATGTCACTAGTCCATGGACGACCTTCACTGTCCGTCGCTCTGATGATAATCTTGAGAACATCACCCTCCTCAAGCACCGTGTCCTCAGAGGTGGTCTCAAGGACGAAGTTCCAGCCTTCGTCAGCGTAGGCCTGATTGATGAGGATGATGCCATTATCGTAGCAGACATAGGCACTACACATCTGCCATTCCAATTCATCTCCAATGAGATCTGAAGACTGTTGGAGGTGGAGTGTGGGGAGGAATCCCCAATACATATCAGAGGTCGTGAGATCGAAGTCGGCACCACTGCCAACCTCATCACCGATTGTCAGAGTTTTGGGGACAACATCGATCGACAGCGTGTAAGATGCTCGTCCATTAGAGGGGTCAATCACCTCGACCTCGATGTCACGCATCCTTCGAGTCTCATACTTGAGCTCTATCACACCAGTATCCACGTCGATCTCAAGCAATTTCGCCTCCTGACGTGCCACATCATAGTCCTTGATCTGATACTCTAAGTCATCATGTTCATGATCCACATCGGTGACGCACGGAGCTATGTCCAGTACTGCGTTCCATCCAACATAAATATCTGCGATGAGGGCCTCCATGCACTCTGCATCAAAGGTTGGTAGATCATTGACCTCATTGATATGGACGAAAAGTTGCGTTGAAGCACTAGATTCGCCATCTGATGCCGTGATGATGAGTTCAACAATACCCCCTGATGTCTCACTGACCGGTGTCAAAGACAACATCATGCCCTCGATACTTGCAGAGAGAATCTCGGGCTTGCTATTCTCAATCGTCAGAACGAGATCTTCGGTAGGGGTGTTGGAATCATAAACGAAATCTGTGATGGGATATGGATAGGTCGCCCCGCCTTCGTTAAGGGTAGGCGTTTCGGTGAATGGTCGCCAGACTGGCCGGCCACTCTCAGTGAGTCTGAAATCGAGGAACAGGATGTTAGATTCTCTGCCTGGTTCTCCATCACTCACAACCACATTGACCGTCTCTTGGCCAGAAGGATACTTCGTGATGGGACCATCGAAATGGACACCCATCTCACCAGTGGCTTGATTCCATCCAAGGAAATATTGACTCGTGCTCGTGACTGTCAAATCGGTCACGGGCGACTCAGGGTCAATGATCGCCAGAGACATATCCACCCATACATCCGTGCTAACGGCAACTGTCTCAAACCAACCTTCAGCAATTGTGGGAGGTCCATTAAGCAGCGAGAATGCACCTACCTCAACCATCCAATTATTGCGTTGGCCTCTAGAATCCTCAAGAGCAAGGCGAATGTCATAATCACCCTCCATTGCAAGGACATCGGGTTCAATCTCTGCATAGAAGTACTGAACGCCAGTAGTTTTGGTCCTGACGACCGGATCGACGTACACCCACTCGGTGGACCAATCATTACCACCCGATAAGGACGCCTCCAAGATGGCTGTGTGTGTCTCAAAGGTTTCGACACTATCAACGGGGTCGCCTGTGATCTCCATCACGAGTTTATCGCCACGGTCCAATTCAGTCTTGGTGTTGAAAGCCGGCTCATTGACGATAGGTATCTGATCAGTGGATACCATCACACGAGCGAGATCATTGCCAGCATTACCATCATCCACGAGATTCTCAAGCCGAGTCTCAAAGGTGTGAGCTGAATATCGACCATCGAGGTCTGTGGTATCGAATGTGAAGGAACCTTGAGTCGTGGCACCTACTGCTAAGGTAGGAACCGTAGCACGATCAATCTCATATCTGTACATACCATCAATGCGGTAGAGAACGACATCGCCACCGTCCGAATAAGGATCGATGCCATTGTTTTGAACCGTGTAAGCAAACTGGAGTTCGTCACCAGGGATGAAAGCGGAACCATCAGTACCGACCGCATTGCTGCTGGTCAGAGATGTGAATCCAAGATCAATTGGAGGGGCCATGTCTGAGTCCCCTGCTGTAAGGGCGGTCGCCCGAGTGGTGCCCGAGGACCACGAATCGAACATCACAACAACCGAGTGCAGGTTGTTGAATCCACCATTGATCAGATTCAAGGGAACGGTCCACGTGTATGAGGCAGGGCCATTACTCAGGTCAAGCGTGACAGGTGCAGTTCCACTGCCGACAAGACCTGAAGAGGAAGCGTAGGATGTAGGGGCATTCAACAACCAAGCTTTCCAGCAATGACCTGCCTTGGTATTCCCACCGACAGTATATGGATAAGAATTGCAACTCTTCTCGGTCATGGCAGAGAGGATGGAGACACTGCTTGGAGCAGTGCCTGTGCCGATGTAGGCTGCTTGGACAGTGATATCGACGTAACTGGTGCCATTGGGGGTGTTGAAAACAATGATGCTGTGGTCGCCATAGGCGCCCATATTGTGCTTCTTACCTCCCGTTTGATAGAAGAACGGATCATAGGTCGTAGTGCCTCCAGCACCAGATTGGTAGCAAACAGCCGAATCATGAACACAATCGCCGAAGTATGCCTTAGGAGCACCATTAACTCCGCCAGTGAGATGGGCGACGCGGTTGATTGGTGCAACATTGCCCGCTTGAGCTGTTTGGAGATTTCCATACGAACTGGCAATGTAAGAGATGTAGACGAAGGAATCGGATTCCTTGTTCTTCAAAGCCTTCATCGAGGGTGAACCACCAGACTCACAGGGAGGACAATTCTGGCCACCCAAGTACTCACCGAAGACCGCCTTTCCATTCGCACCGGCATGAAGAATCTCAATCATCGCAGGCAACGGTTCGCTCACAACGTCTGATTCTTCATATTCCAGAACTGCAAGAAACATCGATGCCAGTAGAATAACAACGAGGCCCATGGACCTAGTGGTCACTGACATAACTCGTGCCCCGCAAGCGAACACATAAGCATGACGATGCGGTGCTCACGGTGAGATGGCATCAACCCGATGGGTAGCAGTCCATCTTGAAGATGGCCGCGTCCATCTGATTGATGCAGACTCGGACGTGTCTGTGCGCTCCAAAGGACTCGGACGGTTCGTCCCCTCATCACTCAATATCATCGACGTTCCATGTCACATTACCATCAATGATGGGGATGTTCTGATCACTGAAGTCGGGCTGCGGGAACTTTCACAGGGTCTACGAAGGCGGGCACAGACCATCCAGGCCAAGGACGCTGGCTTCATCCTTGAGATGCTTGGAGTCAGGGCAGGGCAATCAGTGATTGAAGCGGGTACTGGTTCGGGAGCCATGACCATTGCCTTCATGGCAGCACTCGGCTCAACTGGACGGATGACAACAATTGAAGCTCGTGATGAACATGCCGAGGTGGCGCGTCACAACAT
>CAZMJD010000083.1:0-7131 GCA_964566385.1 uncultured Candidatus Poseidoniales archaeon
TGAATGTCGAAGGCTCACTGGAGCTCTTGGGAACGCTGCAAGAAATAGGCCCGAGAATCGCTGACCGCAATCCTCGGATTGTTCAGAGTGTGGTCATGGCAGTCAACGGTGGCCAAGATGTCTTTCAAGTACATCTCGATGGTCTTCTCTCGTCTCGATTTGGTGGTGATGAGCCCGAAGAGAGTGTTTGCTGGGTTATGGATGATGACCCTGTACGCCTGCAGGAATTTGCAATCACACTCCTTGACCTTGCGTCCTCAGGTTACCCTGGATGTGCCTCTTGTGGGGGCTCAGATGAGGGTTCATGGAATGAACATTCGTCACGTGTTGAACAGGCAATCGAGACAGGCAACGATTCATGAAGGTCCAACCCGCGCCGCCACATCGTGGGAGTCCTCATCATCGCCGAGAAACCGAGCGTCGCCTCGGACTTGGCTCGAGTTCTTGGGGCGGCCGAGCAACATGACACACATTGGTCATCCAATGAATTGGACATCACTTGGGCAGTTGGTCATCTTCTCGAGATGGAGATGCCCGAAGCTTATGATGAGCGATTGAAGAATTGGCACGGTTCTTCCGAACATCTTCCTATCATCCCTGATGAATTCCTGATCAAGCCCAAATCAAAAACTAAGCGACAATTAGCGGCCATCAAGCGCCTTGCCAATAAAAAGGGAGTTACTGAATTTGTCAATGCTTGCGATGCTGCTAGAGAAGGAGAACTGATTTTTCGTAGGCTGATGGAGTATCTCCAATGCACCGCCCCTTGTTCGCGCATGTGGATGCGGAGCATGACAGATGATGCCATACGCGATGCTTGGGAGAACCGGTCTTCGTCGAGTGATTTTGATGCGCTATCTGATGCCGCTCATGCGCGATCTGAAGCAGATTGGCTCATAGGGATGAATGGATCTCGCGTTGCAACACTTCATCTTCCTCGAATGAAGAGGAGGAAGGATGAGGCATCCCTGAACCTTGGGCGCGTTCAAACACCTACTCTTGCCATCGTCGTTGATAAGGAACTTGAGGTTCTGTCCCATGTACCCTCTCCGTATTGGAGGGTAGAGGCAGAGATTGCTGCTGGCGAGGCTAAATGGACGGCTCGATGGAAGCGAGAAAATCATCGCGATGATCCCGACCGACCTGGTTGGAAGGCGGACCGAATTATCGATGAATCTGAGCGTGAGAGGGTGGTCAAGGCTCTTGAGGGCGCAGGGGGCAATGTTCTAGTTGATGAATCAACACGCAATTCAGTAGAAAAACCTCCTATGAATCTTGATCTCACGACACTACAGAGACGCGCCAATAGCCAGTGGAGCTGGTCGGCTCGCAGAACACTGGATGTTGCTCAGAGCTTGTATGACCGCCACAAGGTCAGCACCTATCCGCGTACAGATTCGAAACATCTCCCTGAAGATATGCGTGAAAGTGTAGAAACAATCATCGGTTCGTTACAGGCAGTTGAGGAACTTGCCGAACATGCGTCTTACCTGCTTGAAACAGGACTTCAGAATACCTCTTCAGTCTTTGATAGCAGCAAGGTCAGTGATCACTTTGCAATCATACCAACTGGTCAAATGCCTCCTTCAGATATGAGTAATGATGAATCCAAACTGTTCGACTTGATAGCTCGCACTTTCCTAGCCAGCTTCCACCCCCCCGCAGCGAAGGAAATCATCACGCGTGTTGCCAACGTTGATGGAGAGAAGTTCCATGCCAAAGCCGAAAGGTATGTTGAATTAGGATTCAGGAACGTCCTTCCGACGAAGAGTAAGATGCCTGATGGCTGGGGTACTCTTCCAGACCCTTTGATTGAAATTGAAGTGGTGGGTCATGAATGTCATGCGGAGGCTACCAAACCAGTTCCTCGACTCAAGGAGGCACGTTTGCTCCAATTAATGGAGCACGCAGGAAAGGATATCGAAGACCAATCATTGGCAGAAGCCATCAAGGGCAAGGGTATCGGAACGCCTGCGACCCGAGCGGACCATATTGAGAAATTGATTAAGAAGAAATATGTTGGGCGGTCGCGGTCGGGTGTCCTTCGTGCACTGCCGAAAGGGATTCGATTAATCGATGCCCTCAGACGTATTCCCGTCGATTGGATTGCCTCTGCTGAATTGACAGGTGATATGGAAGCTAATCTTTCAGATGTCGCAGGAGGGATTGCTGCAAAGGAGACATACATGGATGAGGTGCGACAACGGACTCGCGAACTTGTCGAGCGTGTGAGAGAACATAATCGTTCATCCTTCTATTCTGATGAACCTCCTATCGGTACCTGTCCCAAGTGTCAAGGGGCGGTCATAGAGACGGTGTTTGTCTACCAATGCGAGCACAACGCAGGCAAGGGTGCTGGCTGTCAATTCACGTTCTGGAAGGATACCTCGTCACGATGGTTCGACAGGTTGACTGCCTCACGATTGCTTGAGATGGGTCGAATCGATGATCTCCATGGCTTCTTTCGGGTTGATAATGAGCCGTTCACCGGTAGTGTCACTTTGCTAGAAACTGGAGATGTCAGATTCGCAGGTAGTCTCTCAGGTGTGACCGAAGATGATGAGATAATTTGCCCATGTCCAACATGTGAGGAGGGTGCGATACGTGCTGGAGTCACAGGATTTGGATGTGATTCAGAGGATTGCAAACAACGCCCCCTTCAGATTGTCAAATGTCATCGCACCATGACCTCTGATGACGCAAGAGCACTGTTTGCAGATGGTGCGACTGAGTTCTACGATGATTTCATCGGCCGGAATGGCCGTCCATTCAAGGCCCGTCTCAAACTCTCAGGAATCCGTGTGGAATTTGAATTCGCTCCGAGAGAAGGGTTGAAGGAATTCCCTGTCACACCTGGCGTCATTGCAATTTGTCCTAAGACCAAGGCCGAAATTGTCGAGACTCCAACTCATTTCAAGCCTTCAGAAGATGGCTCAAAATGCCGCATCAATCTTGAGAGAGAAGTGGGAGGGCGTGAGATAAGTCGAGATGAGGCAAAAACAATCATCGAAGAAGGTCAAGGAGGTCCATTCGAATTGATTTCCAAGAAAACTGGTAAGCCATATACTGCAATCTTATTCCTGAAATCCAATGGACGTTATGGTTATCGATTTGCCAAGAAGCAATGACTGCTCATTGAGGGACCGCTCGGAGCGTTTTTGTCTGAACAGGTATTGTTCAGCATAGATGTGGGACGCCATAGTTGTGGGAGCCGGTCCGGTCGGTGGGCTCATGGCTCGCCGGCTTGCTGAGCACAATCTCAGAGTTCTGATTCTCGAAGAGCACTCGGAAGTCGGGAGGCCGTTTCAGTGTGCAGGATTAGTGAATCCTGGGGCGATGGAGATTGTTGACCTTCAATCATCAATCCTGACCACGATTGATGGTGCGATCATGCACAGTCCTTCCGGTGTGACTATCCAGATCGGTGTTCGTGGTCATCCGAGGACCTATGCGGTTTGTCGTAAGCTCTTTGATCAAGGAGTGGTGCGTCAAGCCCTCGATGCTGGTGCTGAACTTCGCCTCGATTCAAGGGCTTTTGGCCTCACTGAAATTGATGGTGGTTGGGCAGTACGTTTCGAGCATCGCGGTGTCGAACACACCGAGATGACTTCTTTGCTCATTGGTGCAGATGGAGCGCACTCTTGGGTGCGCAGGACTCTGAAGATGGGTTTTCCCAAGGAACAGTTGATTGGGTATCAAATCGAGGCAGTGGGGTTCTCAACAGAGGAAGGATTTCTTGAGATGTTCACGGGCTCGGACATAGCCCCTGGCCTCTTTGCCTGGGCAGTCCCCTCTGGCGAAACCTACCGTATTGGGACTTGGGTGAGGGCGTCCGATCTTGGAAATCGTCGTGCGATAGACCTGCATCGTGCACTTCTTTCTTCACCAGTCCATGGGCATCGGTTTGAGAATATTGGGGTCGTTGCCCAGCATTGTGGACCCCTCCCTTGCGGAATGGTTCGCCGTCCTTGGGCCAGACATGCATTGGTCGTTGGTGATGCTGCAGGGCTTGCCAAACCAACTACTGGGGGAGGGATTGGACCTGGATTCAATCAGGTTGAAGCGATCACTCCGAGACTCGTCAAGGCGATTCAAGGTGGAGCACTATCGGCTTCTGCATTGCGCCGTGTGATGCGACCCACTGTGAAAATTGGAAAGGAACTTGAGCGCAGCCGAATCCTTCGTAACGTCTTCGTCACTGACAGAACTCCTGATGAATTGGATGATGTTTTCCACTCCTTTGCTAAACCTGAGGTTCTGGCATTGATCAATAAGGAGGGTGACATCGAACACCCTGTTCGTTTAGGGATGAGCATGCTGCGCAGGGTCCCTGAGTTCAGAAGACTCGCTACCAAGGCAACATGGGCCTTACTGACGAAGCGGTCATGATCTATCCAGAACCGACGATTGCTTCGATTTCATCGATTGTCTTTGGACAATCATTGCTGAGAATATCGGGACCTTCTGAAGTGACATGGATATCGTCCTCGATCCTGATTCCAAGACCTTTCCACGCATTATCCACATCGCTCAGATCTGAACGCCAGCCAGCAATGTATAGGCCAGGTTCAATTGTTAGGACCATGCCCTCTTCGAGGAGTCTTGGTTCCTCCTCTGGTTGATAGGTTCCAACGTCGTGAACATCGAGCCCTAACCAGTGGCTGGTGTTGTGCATGAAGAACCTCTTCAATTGCTGCTGAGATTCCTCTTCGTCATCAGAAGTGATCAGGCCAAGTTGGATGAGCCCCCTTCTAAGTACGTCACTAGCTACTTCATGCGGCCGTGTATATGGCGCCCCGATCACACATGCATCAATGGCTTGCTCCTGAGCCTCAAGTACCAATGAGTATAGATCTCTTGCCCGATCACTAAATGTGCCATCAACCGGCCATGTTCGCGTTACGTCAGATGCGTAGCAATTCACCTCACATCCAGCATCAATCAATACCATCTCTCCCGCTTCGATGATCTGATCGTTTTTCTGGTAGTGCAAGATTGTAGCTCTGTCACCACCACCCACGATCGACGGGTAAGCCCAACCATCGGCCCCTAGGTATCTGAAGTGTCCTTCAATTATCGCTTCCAATTGCCACTCGCCTATTCCACTGTGAGATTGCCGCATTGCTTCAATATGGGCCAGTGCAGTGATCTTACCGGCATATCGCATGATTGCTATCTCTGATTCTGACTTTTTCAGCCTCAATTCACTGATGATGTTCCGCGGGTCCACAAGTTGCCTCGGTCCAGTGTCAAGCCGCTGCCTCTCTCGTGTTTCTTCTGCCATAGCACTGTGTATGAGGTTGTCAAGCGAGGGATGAATACCTAATACGTGATAGACTTGAGATGAGTTTAGTATGGCCTCTTTGACCCATTCATCCCACTTGTCAAGGGAATGGGCTGTATCGATTGGATGTGTGCGTTGGGCTTCCTTGGGCCCTGTTCGGCGACCCGTCCAGATTTCTTTGGCGATATCCTGAGGAGCGACGAAGAGATGCCAAGTCGCCTTACCTTGGTCATCGACAAGCGCAGCAAGAATTCCTTCGCTCTCTGTCCACCCACAGAGGTAGACTAAGTCGCTGCTCGGACGATGGATATACTCGACATCTCGCGATCTGATTCGAGTTGGATTGGTGGGGAAGATGGCGAGTGAACGTTCAGAAATCTCTGCAACGAAGCGGGATTGCCTCCTCCTATATTCCTCAGGTTCGACCGGCACAGGACCTTCAATGATCTCCCGTCTGAGTTCCATCAGTTGGCGAATAGTTAGTCCATTCATTGACCTGATGGTGGGTCCTTCCCCCATGATGGTACTCTGTAACCATAACCAATTAGCCACTTGATAAGCGATACACCTGCTATAATCGCTAGGACTGCCGTGATGTGGAACAATCGAAGGCCAAAGATGAGTGTGGTAGGCTCATCCGAAGATTGCTCGGCCATGAGTTCCTTGCCCTCCATCACATGGGTGATATTGACTTCTAAACTCGTCTTCCCTTCGGGATGCTCGACTTCAAGAATCAGTGTGTCGCTGAGGTGGTTGAACCACGTAGTTTCAACTGTGACATCAAGTCCTGTCGCTACGACCACTTCATTGAATGTCCATTTTACGTCATAATCTGAATCCAAATGTACGGGATGACTGAATTCAACGGAGAGTTCGGTTCCACTCTCTACTGGAAGAACCGTGTTCTCTACATGTGGCTTCCCGTTGATATGAAGACTCATCTGGGGTTCTATGGCGAGTACCTCTATGGTGAGTTCGATGCGAAGGGTGTGGCCTGCGATGTCTTCAATTGCGACTCTGACTAGATGCAGACCTGGCACGCTTGTGTTGATGCGAACGCTTCTGCCTTGATCAAAGGTCTCAAAAGATTGTGATTCTCCTCCGTCTAGGAGTGAATGCGTCCAAGTGATTATACCATCTTGGACAAGGTCGTACCCTACATCTTGGGCAGTAAGATTCACCATGACTCCGACTCTACTGGCTTGCACAGTCTGGTTCTCTGTAGTGATAGAACCTATGGGGGCGTTTCGATCGAGAAAGATGATTCTGCACTCATTCCATAATGTCTGGTCATCGGATGATGTGAGCCGAAGAAGTAAGGGGCCATCTGTGTATGCATTCAGGCTCTCAATCGTGCTGACCTTCGTTGTCGATGCATTCTCAGGGACCACATCACACCTGTTCAGTACGGTTGGTCTGATCTCGAGGTGGTCAACGTAAAATGACCAGCCCACAAGTTCTAGCATTGGTTCGATCCCTTGCCAAGAATCTATCACTGCACCTTCTCTTGGCTCAAGCCAACCCACTGATGAATCTGACATCTGTGGAATCAATGACCACTGACTTGTCATGTCTGGTGATAGAAAACGTGCGATGTGGCCATTGTTTGAAGTCGCTTCGGCCACGAAGGCACACGGACAGCCCAGTGGAGGTTCAGAAAAGTATCGTCCCTCAACTGTCCGACTCATTACTTCATTCGTACCATTGATGATAGTTAGCGGTAGAGTGCCTACTTCCATGGGCATTCCCCGGATGAACCAGCGCCCCACAATCTCTTTGATGCCTTCAGGGTGTGAAGCGACAAAGATAGTAGAACCATCCTCGTTCAACGATTCTTCTCGAATGTT
>CAZMJD010000084.1:0-7088 GCA_964566385.1 uncultured Candidatus Poseidoniales archaeon
AAGAGACCGTTGCGCTTACCGCGGGCGGGCACACATTTGGTAAGGCTCATGGAGCAGGTGATACGGCTCATGTGGGCGCAGACCCTGAGGGCGCACCTTTGGAGGAACAGGGCTTTGGTTGGAAGAGTACTCATGGTTCTGGAAAGGGTAGAGATGCAATCACCAGTGGAATTGAGGGTGCTTGGACTGCGAATCCGACTCAGTGGGACAACGGTTACTTCGATCTGTTGTTCAAGTACGAAGACTCCTGGACTTTGGTGAAGAGCCCTGCTGGTGCTAACCAGTGGACTCCAGCCAACCCTGATGATTCTGATATGGCTCCAGATGCGGAGGATTCATCGATCAAAGTACCAACCATGATGACCACTGCTGATATGGCGATGATCCGTGATCCAGAATACAGGAAGATATCCAAGCATTTCCATGATAATCCTGACGCTTTCGCTGATGCATTCTCACGCGCTTGGTTCAAACTCCTTCATCGTGATATGGGTCCGAAGAGCCGATACCTTGGACCTGATGTTCCCGATGAGGATTTCATCTGGCAAGACCCAGTTCCTGCTGGGAATACCTCCTATGATGTGAATACTCTGAAGGACGCCATCAAGGGATCTGGGCTGTCTGTGACTGAGATGGTTGAGACGGCTTGGGCAAGCGCCTCGACATTCCGAGGTTCAGATATGCGAGGAGGGGCCAATGGTGCTAGGATTCGATTGGCACCACAGAAGGACTGGGAGGCCAACAAACCCGAACAGCTGGGCCGAGTCCTCTCCACTCTCAGCGGTGTGGCAGATGCACATGGTGCAAGTCTTGCCGATACCATCGTTCTTGCAGGGAATGTCGCCATCGAGATGGCTTCTGGTGCCAGTGTTCCCTTCTCTCCTGGGCGTGGTGATGCTTCAGATGGGCAGACCGATGCTGAATCCTTCGCGGTCCTTGAACCACGTGCGGATGGCTTCCGGAATTTCCTCAAGAAGAACTACGCTGTTACTCCCGAGGAGATGATGCTCGATAAGGCTCAGCTCCTAGGTCTTACAGCTCCTGAGATGACCGTCCTTGTTGGGGGTCTTCGAAGTCTGGGTGTTAGTTCAGATGACCGTGGAGTCTTCACCGATGATACCAGCAACTTGTCGAACGACTTCTTCACCACACTTCTCGATATGAGTGTGGAATGGAAAGCCACGGGCAGTAATTCGTACGAAGCAAGTGATCGCTCATCTGGTGAGGTGAAGCGTAGGGCTTCCCGAACCGATCTGGTCTTTGGTAGCAATTCGCAGCTCCGTGCTATCGCTGAGGTGTACGCTCAGGACGATAGCAAGGACAAGTTCGTCTGCGATTTCATCTCCGCTTGGAACAAGGTGATGAACAGCGATCGATTCGATCTTGCCTAAGAATCGATATAGGTTCGATATGAATCTACGGCTCTTATTTGCTTTGAATCTCTCATGAGTTTCAGAGCGCTGCACCACAGGCGGTACAGAACGGTGAATTCAATCCGTTCGGGTGCTGACACAAGGGGCAATTCCTTCCTGTCAGTGGTATTGATGGTGCTTGGCCTTCTCATTCTTCTTCGGAACGCAAGTGGTTGTCGCTCCCGAAGATGTTCTGAGGGTCGAGAGCCTGCTTCGCCTCGACATTCCAGCGCATCATGGCGTCTGACATGATGTCGGGCATGAATTTGCGTCGGATCTTTCCAATGCCGTGGTGGTGCGAGAGTGACCCTCCTTCCTCAAGGATAACGCCGCGGGCGATGTTCTCAAGTTCCGCATAGACCGACCACGGCCTCTCCATTCCTTTGTAGTGGAATGCGTAATAGAAGTAGACGCAGACTCCAGTGTCATAGATCTGTGTGACTCTAGCTGAGATGAATGGGCGTCCAGTAATACCTCTCTCATCGTGTTCCTTCAGGAGGCGCTCTTTCACCTTCTCGATCATCTGAACAGCCTGTGACCATGGGAGAGAGGTCTCAAAGGACTCAGCGATGAGCCAGTGGTTCATCAACCAGTCACGGATGTAGGCGATGGCAAAGGTCAGTTGATATCCTCGCTCGCCATTGCCTGAGCCGGCCGACATTCCACCATGACGCTTGGCGAGTTTGTTGACAAGTGATTTCTGTTGTTTGACTTGGAGTTTCGACCCCTCATAGACGACAGTCAGAGCAGTCATCTTGTCCTTGTCGAATCCTTTGATGTTGAGGACGAACCACTTCTGGAACTTTGAGAATAATACTCCCACACCTCCCTTCGGTGCATGCTTGAGTGCTTGACCGAACTGGAATTGCAGATTGTCGACCAATCGTACCGAGGCGGGGGTATTACCGGCTTGCTGGAGATCATACATGAATGCGACACCGGATTCAAGGTCTGGGAAGAGAACGGATGCGAATTCCTTAGCTTCAGGGAGAGGGAATATCTTGACCACTGCTGTGGTGATGATCCCAAGATTTCCTTCCGAACCGATCACTGTCCGGCGCGGGTCCATACCGATGGACTCCCGCGGTGGAATGCTGGTGCGCTGTAATCGTCCGACAGGCGTGATGACCTCGACATCGAGGAGCAGGTCCTCGATGTTCCCGTAACGATTCTTCTTCATACCTGAGGCATGAGTGGCAACCCAGCCCCCCATTGTCGAGAATTCGATCGAGTCAGGCTCATGCCCCATGGTGAAGCCATATTCAGCAAGCTGTTCCATAATGTGCCGTCCAACTGCACCTGCCTCGATACATGCCATTCTGTTGACAGGATCGATCCAGCGAATTCTGTTCATTCGCTTCATGTCGACTGAGACGATCATCCTTGCCTCATTGATTGGGCACATCAGCGCCTCGGTGACGCTCGTGCCGCCTCCATATGGTATGAGACATACATCATGCTCAGCGGCCAATGAGACCAAGGATTCTACTTCATCCTCATTCTGCGGCCAGACAACGAGATCTGGAATTCGGTCGAGCCGGTCATACTTGATTCGGTACATCTCTTCCTGAGTGTGTCCATGTCCCCTGCGAAGACGTTCTTCATCATCACTGCTGATCGCATCCTCAGGCATGGCTTCGCCTAGGTCTGCGAGGAACGCATCATTGGTGATGGCTTCAGGAATCTCGGGAGGGTATCTTGGTACGTTCAGATCCTTCGGGTCGATCTCCAGATCGAGAACTTCTCTTGCCCAAGGCAGTAGGAATGGGAGGTCTGCCTCAGCGAGTTCGTATCTGTCTCCTGTGAATTCAACCACTTCTTGTTCGTTGATCTGGAAAGATGACCCTTCGAATCCCCATACATCATTGCTCTCGATGTCCTTTGCATTGATAGGTGGTGGACCAGGGACGATGCGGCCAGACTGGTCAGCAAGGAAGAGGGGCCCACGAGTGATGCCATTTGGACGCTTCAGAGAGGTCAGGTACCGCTGTGCCTGCGCCGGGTCGTCGATGGCCTTCCATCGGTCCTGTCCCATATCCTTGAGGCGGGTTCGCGGATGAAAGACGTTGGGGCCCTCTATGACTTGTGACTCTGAAGGTTTGGATGATTTGCCTGCAACCAATCAACGGTATCCTGTATCGTTTCAACGCTGCTTCTGGGTACCCAGCCAAGGTCGGTCTTAGCACGTCTTGTGGACAAGCCCCAATGGTGCCGGGCCATCTCGACCACTGCAGGGTCCGGTAATACTCCGAATGGCATCATCACACCTGCTATCAGGCGGGCGATGGGGTATGGAAGAACACGTTTCGGCCTTGGAACACCAGATGCTTCCTCGACCATCTGGAAGAACTCGACGATGCCCATCGAAGTGCCGGGTAGATGGTAGACTGGTGCAGGTTCGGGATGTGTGGCAGCAGCTACGCAAGCTGCCGCCACATCTCGAACATCGTTGAACGAATACCCTCCTTGAATCAGAAATGGTAGTTTTCTTCGCAGGACGCGAACAATGTTCCCAGTGCTTCGGAAGCGATGATCTCCAGGTCCATGCATGATGGGTGGTCGCAGAATCACGGCATCAAGCCCATCGTCACGCATTCTGTTCACAATACGCTCGCCTTCGATCTTCGAAATGTAATATGGCCATTGTCTGACAACATCCTCGCAGAATGGTGCCTCTTCATCAGGTGAATGATCAGGGTCGTCACGTGAGCAACCTACTGTCCCAGATGAGGAAAGGAACACCATTCGGGCACCTCTGTCCTTGGCGACCTCAGCCACCCTCCGAGTACCTTCGATGTTCGCCTCTCTCATCGGTCCAGCACCTCTGCGGCTATGGCGTACGATAGCAGCCAGATGGAGCACGATGTCGATATCTCTCACTTGATCTGCACTCGCCCAATGATGATCGCTCAGCTCACCTTGGATCGCATCGACGCCGTCGGGTAAATCATCGCTCGGTGCACGGATCAGAGCAACTAGATTCGCTTTTGGAAGAGTCTCCTTCAGCTCGCGCACGACATGATGGCCAAGGTAGCCTGTCGCTCCAGTGATGAGTACAGTGCCGATGTCATCGGCCATCTCATTCCTCCTCTCGGTCCTGCCAGGTGGCCAACTGGTCGACTGCATCGCTGCTCCAGCCTCTTCCATTTTCGCTGTCGATCAGGATGCCCGCGGCTGCTAATGCTTCAAGCAAGGCTTCAGCCTCTGGTTGGAAGACGAATCCCTGTGATCCTTTCACGAGGTCTGCTGCCGAGGGTACCCGTCCGGCATGACAGGCTTGATCGGCAGCCCACAGGGCCCAATCATGATCCTCTCGGAGGTCCTTAGCCAACTGCTGCAGGATTGTGACAAGGGTGCCATCATCTAGACCCTTAGGATCTGTGAGAGGGGCGTATGAATTGTGTTCGATATGGGTTCGGACTCCAACTTCTCCTCCGTGGAGTGCCATGAGTTCGGGGTAGAACCGATGTTGCCAGTGCATGCGATAGGCCCTCTCAATCTCTGGTGTCAGGTCGTGTGGTACTCTGTAATTGGACTCGATGACGTGAGCTCCTCTCTGTTCAAGCAAGCGGCGCATGTCATTGGCTCTGACTGCTCCTTTGGTCGCCCTCTCAAAGGCACTGAGGTGGTGCGTCGAGACCGCCATGGCGTGCTGCAGAGCATCAATGACGCCATGGCTGATCTGGTGCACGTCTGACGTGCTATCCATGACAATGGGTTCTCCGCATGCCATGTGGATGCGGCCTATCTTGCCTCCACCGAAGCGGGTCTTTACTGCCCACTTGAGCAGTGCTGTCAATCGCATCTTCGGTTTCCGCCTACCTTCAAGCTCCCTCTGGAAGATGGATTGTTCTGTGACGCGATCGTATGAGGTGGCGATCGGGAGCAGAACGAATCGGCGCCCAGTCGATTGCAGTGCCCTTAGCACTCCTCGTTTTGGTGGTAGAAAACGTCGGCCGCGGCTTCGTGTTCCTTCGATGAAGAACTCGAGAACTCGTCCAGCATCGACATGGCGCTGGATCGTGGCGTTGAGATTAGGATCTGGACCTCCCCCCCTGTTCACATAGAACGCGTGCTTGGTAATCCATCTGCCGAGAATTGGGACTTTGGAAAATTCTTGAGCAGCAGCGATGACTGGCAGAGAGAGACCGATGTCCTGCCGGTCAAAAGGCAGGTAAGAACAGAGGACGAAATCAAGGAAGGCGCGGTGGGATGGCGTCAGGATGACAACGTCATCTGGCTCGATCGTCTCTGTCGCCCGGATGAAGGATGGGCGGTCGAATGTCACACTCTCGCTGATTCTGCGCAGAGTCCTGCGCACGGTTCTGCCAGTTGCTCGGACAGATCGTGAGTTCTTTTCCCGTCGCTTGGCCCATGACCGGTCCGATCGATCCAGTTTATGCTTCTTGCCTGCAATGGTCATCACTCTTTCATCGCCACCCAGAAGATTCTCCCATACCCCATGGGCGGCCAAGCCGATGTATTTCTCACTGCTGAAACCCTCGATGCCGATCGGCCGCGATGGTTGGAAATCGTACGGAGTGTGAGTGAAGTGTGGAAACACCTCGTGCAGCCGTCCCAGAGCCGTCTCCAAGCGCTCGGTAGCGGTAACGTCCTTGCTGCGTCGCAGCAATCTGGCGAGCCATCTGCTTCGCCGAATCACGGCGAAATCCTTGCGAATACTCCGATCGACTCGAGCGCCTCTGGATCCAATCTCGCGTGAGAAGGGTTCACGGTGCGTCCTGTGGTTTCGGAAGTAATCGATGAGCACATCCTCCATATCTCCTATTCTGTGACTGTGCTCTCGTCCTGCAACTGCGTAGAGTATGGGTAGCTTGGTGCGATCCATATCGGCTTTGAAGGTCGCTTCAAGCAACCTCTTCGCCACGATGTCGCACGGAACAACGTCGAGTGGAGTCTTCGGATCGCCGACGACTGTGTGCATGTAACCTGCGCCGATCATGAACAGGAAGCCGGCAAAGGCGGCCTTGCTGTCGATCCATCCGGGCCTTGGGTATTGGTGGCTCACCGAAACGATGGATGGCCTGACGAATGTGATTGGGACTTCTCCTTGACGCTCAGCGATCAGCAGTTCAGAGAGACATTTCGTGAACGTGTATGTGTTAGGGTGCCCGCTCTCGGACAACCACTCTGCAGTTGTCTCTGGCGACGGGTCAGCAAGGATGCTCTGGTAGATCTGCTCCGGTTCATATGGGAACTCTGGCAACACTTCTCCTAAGGGTCCATCATCTGGGTCGGCAGGCGTGACATAAGCGGTCGAACAGTTGGTGAAAGCTACCAATTTGGAGCACGATCTTGCGAATTCAAGCACATTGAGGGCACCTGTGATATTGGCCGATGAAGCCTCTTTGATAGGAAGATCGAATTCGATGGTAGCAGCACAGTGTATGATGTGAGTGATCTTCGATCTGAGGGCCTTCAAGTCAGTTCGGTCAAGCCCGAGATCATCCTCGGTCATCTCGCCTGCTATGACCTGTACGCGGTCGGTCCAGCCATCAGACAAATCCTCGAAGCATCTTGACGTCGTGATCCTCTCATCGAACCGTTCCTTCGGACTCTTTCCTCGACGCGGGCGAATCAGAACGTGAACGGCCTCGACGTCGTATGTGTCTCTCTCTCGGATAAGGTGCTCAAGCACGACCTTGCCAACGAACC
>CAZMJD010000085.1:0-7053 GCA_964566385.1 uncultured Candidatus Poseidoniales archaeon
CATCATAGAGATCTGTCCAACGGCCCTCGAGCACGAGAGTACGAGATATGACGACATCGATCTCAGTAGCCCCGGCCTCAATGGAATTGCTGATCTGGGCAAGTTTCTGGTCCAAGGGGATATGACCTGCAGGAAAACCCGTCGAGACCGCAGCCACCTTGACAGATGAACCCTGTACGGCTTCAACGGCGATGGGAACCAGATTATGATAGACGCACACAGCCGCACAGGAGAGATCGGTAGGGAGATCATGAGCCTCAAGGATCTCTCGTCTGACTGGTTGGCGAGCCTTGGCTGCAAGGCGACGAACCTTGCCAGGGGTGTCATCGCCAGCAAGGGTTGTCAGATCGATACAACTGATGGCGTGAGCCATCCACTCGATCTGACGAGACTTCTTGACAGATCTTCGGCGAGTCACAGTCGCTGCCCGTCGCTCGATTGCGGGGCGATTCGCACGAGTGGCAAGCACCCAATCAAGGTCGAGTGCGCACCCCGGGTTGAGCATGTTCCTCGATGGCCGTGGTAGCGGGTCCTGATGACATTTTTCCATTACTCTCGAAAAAATAGCCGAGCGGTTGATGAGGGACCTGTAGGTCCGCCGACCATGGGTGATTCGGAGGACAAGGTGGGTGAGGAGGAGGACGAACCCGAAGTCCTAGGGGACGAATCACCCGCTGAAGATGAAGAGACGATCCTGATCGAAGAAGAGGAGAAAGATCCTCTTGAGGTTGCACTTCAGCGCGCTGAAGCAGCAGAAAAGGAAGTAGCATACAGAGATGCTACAATCGCAACACTTCGCCGCAACGCAGCGAGCGAGCGAAGTGAAGCTATGACGAGTGGGGCGATGCGGGTCGCACGGAGATTCGTCGGCACCGTCGAGAATCTTGAACGGGCACTGGCTTCACTGCCCGAAGATACCTCAGAGAATGTTCGCCTGGGTATCGAGCGAGTTCTGGAGAGATTCCTTCAAGACCTCGAGATCGAGGGGGTCAAGCGTATCACTACAACAGGTAGCACCTTCGATCCAATGAAGCACGAAGCTGTCATGACCGTACCACCCACGGACGAAGCACCTGCGGGGACAATCGTAGGAGAGACAGAGGCAGGGTGGATGTACGGTGATAAGGTCCTCAGGGCCGCTCGGGTCGCAGTCGCCTCTGACATTGCAGCCTAGGCGATGCGCTCAATATCCGGCTCAAGGAGCACTAAACGCTTGACCCTATCATCCAAAGATAGCCAGTCGATGACCGGTGAAGGGATGGATTCCTTCAGGATCATCCTCACAGCGTCCTCTTCTGGGACATCGAAGGTGAGTTTCAGGGTCGCTCGCACGCGCCACCCCACGAGATCCTCTCGATGCTGCAGTTCATGCCGATGAATCACCCATCCTGACGCCTCATACAACGAACCGGTCGGTTCGTCAGAGGTATGCAACACACCACTTTGGCCATGATACATCTCAGCATGTTCCACCCAGTTCGGCGGATCATTGATGTCAGGGATATGAACGAAACGAAGACGGTCAAGGTGGCCTTCATCTTCGGCCCAAGCTTCGATCATCTCCTGTCGTTCTGCGGCTGACCATGGATTATCAGGACCAGGATCCACATTGGCCGACCCAATAGCGACCATGACCACTGCTGGAGAAACGGTGTCAAGAACGGATGTCAATAGAGCTGCATGACCAAGATGGAAGGGTTGGAAGCGGCCAAGTATTACGTCCCCGGGTTCAGGAGGCTCATCAGGAGGTGCAGGGTCGGCGTTCACCCTTCCACCACCTGAGCATGAAGCACATTGTAATCCTTGAGAAGTTCAGACATCAAGGTCCCACCGATTCTCCATCGTGCCGCAGAGAGATGTTCTCTCCCGACGAGCAACGTGGTGGTAGGGCCATGTTCACTCAGCAATCGATGCAAGGCTCGCACTGCTCTGTCATGCGCTTCGGCAGTGGGAATGATCCGCGGATCTGTGCGCTCATCAAGGGTTTCTCCAAGATTCTCACGATGGCGCATCCATGCCATCATGACTTTCTCAACGCAAGCCTGCTCCGAAGTGGATTCAACCAATCCCCTGAGAGAATCCCAGGTCGAGGGAATATAGAGGTCGTCGACATGTTCGAGGTCGCTGCCCAACAAGCCTTCGACATAGAGCAGTGCCCGGCCTTCCCATATCTCGACCCAGCCGAGGCTCGACCAACGAGCGGCGTGCAGGAGACCATCTGCACACCATTCCATAGGAGCACCTGCAGCACTCGCTCGGCACAACGCCTCGCTAAATGGTGATTCATCCTCCCATTCTGGGCGTTCATCAAACCAGTCCAACCATTCTGCCTCAGCATCAATATCGAACGCTCGTTCAAGAAAGGCTGCCGGCTGTGGACGCGCTGTTCGCAGAACACTTGCCTCAAGGTCTGTGCGAAGTGTCGTGGGTGATTTGCTGAGGATCTGAGCTAAGCCAGCCCGATCGACCAGTACAGTGACGAGGTCCTCCCCCATGAATCGAAGGAAGGATGTCTTCGTTTGAATTCCTTGCATGAGAAGTATGACTGTCCTGTTTCATCCTTCCACCAACAACACGTTGATGTCTCATTCTTGATGAGACTCACTTGGGGAGACCGTCGTGGCGACGATCGATGAGCAGATCGCTGCGATTCAAACCGAGATTGACAAGACTCAGAAGAACAAGGCCACTGAGCACCATCTTGGACGACTGAAGGCTAAGATCGCGGCATTGAAGGCGCGTAAGGAAAAGGCCCAGGCTCATGCAAAAGCGAGTGGGGGCGGTGATGGATTCGTCGTCCGAAAATCAGGGGATGCCACGGTCTCATTGGTAGGATTCCCTTCAGTTGGAAAATCAACTCTCATCTCAAAGGTGACCGATGCTCATTCAGAGACGGGGGGTTATGAGTTCACAACACTCACCTGTATCCCGGGGCTCTTAGAGCATCGTGGAGCACGCATTCAGATTCTTGACCTGCCCGGCTTGATCAAGGGAGCTGCTGATGGTAAGGGGCGTGGAAAGGAGATTCTCGGAGTGGTTCGTACCTGTGATATGGTGCTCTTTGTCCTCGACCCATTTCAGAAGGCTCACTTCCGTATCCTTCACCGAGAACTGGAATTAGCAGGGATGCGCTTGAATCAAGGCAAGCCACCCGTCTTTATTCAACGCACCATCAAAGGAGGTGTCGATGTTCGCTCGACCGTTGAGCAGACCATCCTGACCAAGGAACAGATAGGGGATATTGTGCGGGACTTCGGAATCGTCTCGGCGATTGTGACACTCAGAGTGGATGCAACCGCGGACATGATCGTCGACACTTTGGCAGGTAACCGAGTCTACTCAAGGGCAGTAGTCATCATCAACAAGATCGATATCGCCAACGAGGAGGAGATCAAACGCATCGAGGACATGTTACCAGAAGGATGGCCAATCATGCGCATCTCAGCGTTCAAGGAGACTGGATTGGAAGAGATGAAAGATTTCCTGTACGATCACCTCGGATTCATGTCACTCTTTCTCAAGCCTCAAGGACAGGAAGCAGACATGGTCGAGCCACTCATCGTGAAGACCGGATCGACCGTACAGGATGTCTGCGTGACCCTGCATCGTGATTTCGTCCGCAACTTCAGGTATGCTCGAGTGAAGGGGCCCTCTGCTAAGTTCGATTGGCAGCGTGTCGGACTCGAACACACCCTCGCCGACCAAGATGTCCTCTCAATCATCATCCGACGCTGATGGTCAAGGACTCAAGGCCCCATCATCAACAACGGTGACCAAGGGCGCCTCTGACGTCATCTGACCAACCTGCACGGGTTGAGCTGAAGTCGGCTGCATGATGATGACTGGTTGTTCCTCTTTCTTGCCCATCGTAAGCGCCATGATCAATCCAATGAAAAGAAAGCAAAAGCCACAGCATGAACCAGCAGTACCGCCGAAGCCCCAAGCTAGCATCACCCCTAATTCCTCAGCACCCGTGGCAGAATCGGTAATCAGAACTTCTTCGCTTGACTCAACATAATACGTCCCCGTAATCGGCATTCCCGTCACGGGATGTTGGACGAGGACAAAACCCGCCAATGAAACATCACCTTCGACGTAGTCGTAGAGGTCATTCAAGAACTCTTGACTTTCACCTTCTCGGTCAACGTCAGGATCACAGAAATTGAGAAAATATTCGATAGAAGTTTCACCTCCATGAGCTTCAGTGATTTCTTCGTAGAGGGGGCTCATGGTCTTGCCATCAGAATCTCGAATCATCATCCTGAAGCCGGAAGCAGATGAGACATTGGTCGAAGAACTGTGATTGGCTCCACCATCCACAGTCCCATTGCCAGCACTACCATTACCAGCATGGTCCGAAACGATTGAAACATTGGATTCATTCGAAGCTGTATTGTTGTCCTCAAGACCATTCCTTGCAGGACATTCCAGATCTCCTTTGACCCATACAGTGACAAAATATCCGTTCCGCAGGTTGATATCGAATGAACCATTGCTTCCTTCAAAAATGACGTGCTCACTTGGATCATAGCGGTAATCACGTAATTGGATCACACTCCATACTGCAGCTGCAGCGCCAAGCAATAAGACAACAGCGCCAATGATGAGAACTACTTTGGCAGCTTTATGCACGACATGAGACCCCAATTTCTATCGAAGGAAATGTAAGATGAATGGGCCACTGATCATCAGTAACCCGAAGATCACACAGGTCACCATGTTGATCAGATAGGGCGTGGGAGCTTCGCTCTTGGTCACCCAGCCTCTACCCTTCACATGAGTGCCCCCTTTGGAACTGCAATATCCAACATAGATCAGCAGGGCTATGCCAATCACTGATGTCCATAAGGCAGACAGAAGTCCCTTCATGTCCATTTCTTGAGCAATTGAGATATAAGGCCTTTTCAGCAGAAATCCATTGAGCAATCAGCGAGAGAGATTCGAGAACCACCATTACGACCGGACTCGTAACGAGTCCTGAGCCCATTCCCTGTGTATGATTCACTCAGATTCCATTGTTGCAATTGATTCGTCGCCACGTCCATCACTTAGGTTGATTTGCATCAGGATCACAAGAAGCAAACCTTGGAAGATAGCACCAACCAAGAACAGGTTGGGGAAACTATCGCTGACAGTGTTCAAAACAACTGGAGAAAGAGCATTTCCGGCAAATGCTCCAACATTCAACAGTGTCATGTAGATGGAGAATTGAGTTCCTCCAAGATCCTTCGTCGTAATTGACATCAGCATAGCGAGTAAATTGGCGCCGACAATCGCCCAGACAAGGGTCCAGATCAACCATGTAAGAGTCATGAATGAAGAATTAGTCCACATCGATCGGCTCAATGACCAGAGAATCGTAAGAAGCGTACCAATGCTGACAGCGTACATCAGTGTTCTATGAGAGCCGAATTTTGAGCCAAGGAAACCACCGATGAGGAAACCAAGCATGGTCATCAAAAAGACCGGGACTCCCTTCGTATCCAAGTAGGTCTGTGCATCCCAGCCCAATTCTTCAACAAAGAGGAATTCCCACTGGAAATCAATGATTCCCATGCCAGTACCCATTCCGCCACCAATCCACATCATTGTACAAAGTAGGAGAGCCCATCGAGCCGGCATACTGGAAATCGCATGACGGAATCCTCCTACGATTTCACCAAATGTCATGGAATCTGAATCTGCTACTTTACTGTCCGCAGAGGCTGAATTCCATGGGAAGCGTTTGTCTCCTGGCCTCTCAAGGATGAAGAGAGGTACTAGCATAATGGCAAATAATATTGGAATCTGAACTAAAAGAGCAGATTGGAAACCTGAATCGAAGAGAACTCGACTTAACCCAATAACTGCGAACATGCCTCCTAATCCCTTGGAAACAAACATCAGACCATTTGCCATTGGAATCTCGTCATCTGATAGGATATCAACAGCCAGAGCATCAGAACTAACATCCTGAAGGGCAGCGAATATGTTGTGAATGAAGAAGAAGAGGCCAAGTGTTCCAAGATTGGCTGCGGGGTCATCAATCAGCAGCAACGCTGCCATGGTGACAATCATTCCTAATTGGGAAATTAGAACCCAAGGTCGACGTTTTCCCATTGATCGGAATTGGAATCTGTCAATGAGTGGACCTAAAGCAAGTTTACCGAATATCCACGGGAGCATCCCCATCGACACCAATGCAAGTTTCTGTGTATCATCCATGGAACCGCTGTCAACCAAGAATGTGACAAGAGCAATCGCAATGAAGAACCAAGGTATGCCTTGAGAGAAAAATAACCCACAAAGAGTCAGGATGCGCGACCTGTAACTCTCTTCAAGACTATGCCCTGACTCTCTCGAGGAATCATTTGACCCGCCACCTATCTTCTCAGTTGCTGACACATCGCTCATTGTGCTCGGACCCCTCTCTCTATCCACGTTTTCAATTCTTTTTGTCAATGAGTTGTTCAGGGCTTCCAGTCCTGATGGAGGATAGGGTTCACAAGCCACCCCCCTTTGTGTCCACATATGGTAGAACGAGAAGTGGTGATGGAAGCGCTGCGTACAGTAGAGGATCCAGAACTTGAACTCTCAGTCGTCGAGCTCGGCCTCATCTATGACGTTCGTTTCAATGACAGTGATAATGGTACGAACGCTGATATCGACATGACTCTGACCTCACCTGGCTGTCCTGTCGCACCTGAAATCATGGCAGCAGTACATCGTGCTGCACTGGGAGTTGATGGTGTTGATGATGTTCATGTCCATCTGGTATGGTCCCCGCGTTGGAACCCACGAATTCATGCGACTGAAGAGGCACAGATGGAGATGGACCTGTTCTGAATAACAGCAAGGCAGCATTCCCACAAAAAGCCCTCTCGACGAAGACGGCATGTTCATGTCCAAGCCCATAGAGCAGGTATCATGCGTGCGACCCGTGCCGTGGGTCTCTGCTTCTTGATGATCGTTTCACTGTTCTCAGGTTGCACCGCGGTTGAGGAAAACGAGGAGGTGGAGGAGACCATGGTCTTGCCAGAGCTCGTTTTCGACCCACCACTCAAGACCCGGAAT
>CAZMJD010000086.1:0-6994 GCA_964566385.1 uncultured Candidatus Poseidoniales archaeon
CAAGGATTGAATACATTGAATATGGATATGAGGAACTACGGATTCAGTGGCTCTGATGGGGATTATATCGGGGCTGGGTGGAAGGAATATCGAGACGTTCTGGGTGCCTATGATTGGTTAATCAGTGAGAAAGGATACGAAGCTGGCGAGATCGGATTATTCGGAGTTTCGGGAGGTGGTGGAACTGCCATTGCCCTGATGAAAGAAGTCGGTTTTGGAGCATTATGGCTTGACAGCGCGTGGTTAGACTGGCCATTGGTGGTCGGAAACGAGCTCGAGAGGTTAGGTTTCCCACGCTTACTCTCTGGACCAGCCTTGAGAGTCGGAGGTCAGATGGCAGATGTGGATTTCAATGAGAATCATCCGATGGATCTTGCACACCAACTGAATGGGCGACCGGTATACTTGCAGCATGCCGATGGTGATACTCGCGTATCAGTTCAGCATGCCTACAATTTCAAAAAGGCAGGTGACACACATGAAGCAAATGTGACCCACTGGAATGTAGAGGGATATAACCACGTGGATGTCATGTGGGCGTTTCCAGCCGAATACGAATCAAAAATGGGAGAGTTCTTTCACAATGCCTTGTCCAGCAACGAATGAAAATAATGGTCAACTTGAAGATGGAGCGCTCTGGTGATGGTCCGTGATTGACCGCGATGTCCTGTTCGGCACACCCCGTGCTATCTCGATGTGGGTCATCAGTGCGTTCTTCGTCGTGGCCTTTGCTGGCTACTTCAACGTGCTTGCCGATAGAGAAACTGTTGGCTCGGCCATTGGTGGTGGAAGTAGTGGAAGTTGGGATGTATCATTCATCGAGACATTAGACACCACTTCAGAGGGACCAACTGAAGTCAATGATGGTGACTCCACAAGTGTAGCAAAAACGATGGCTCCAGAAACCAACATGTTCGGAGCTGTTCGAATCATGGTGACATGTTCCGACGGTGGAGGGATTGGGGACCTAGGTACTGATTCATTCAGTGCGACATTGACTGCTCCTGAAGGTATTGACGGAGGAACGTTGTCGGGAGACTGCGATGGTTCGGAATATGAATTGAACATTCCTATCATCGATGGTTATGATGGTGATTCATATGTAGCCAATTCAACAACAGAAGGAGAAATCAGGACGCGTTGGTCAGCAGGAGATGGACATGGACATGGCGATTGGATGCTTGAGGTCACAGTTCAAACTGCGGGTCAACAAGTACCAGGTCCTGGAGGAGAAGATGGTGCTGCCGATGTGACAATCTCTATCTCAGCAATCACATTCGATCTTGATATCAAAGCAGCATAGGGGTGATGAGATGAGCGAGGATTGGCCCCCGATTCATACTGAATTCCCTCCTTCTGGTTTCTCGGGTGGAGACTATGATTTCGTTGTCATAGGAGGGGGAACGGCCGGCGTTGCCGGTGCACTACTCGGTGCCCAACTCGGTGCCAAGACGTTGCTTGTTGAGCGAACCGATGGATTGGGTGGGGAGTCACTCGAGCGGGGTACAATTCCTCGAGCAACACTTCTCTCAGCGAGTCGAGCACGTGCAGCAGCATATTCACAAACACGCTTCGGCCTACCAGATATCGAGGATTTTCCTCACGTTTCTGTACGGAAGTTGTTCAAGCATGTGAAGCGAATACAAGATGTCGTGGGGGAAGAGTTTGAACTCGAATATTTCGAACGCAGGGGTATCGAGATACTGCTCAATTCAGAGGCGAAATTCATCACTCCAGATACACTTGATATCAATGGCCATCCTGTAAATTTCAAGAAAGTTCTCATCTCCACTGGCTCGATTGTTGACACTCCAAGGGAATATCGTAAAGTGGGACCTTTGACATTGCATACTGTCTGGAATCTCACGATTGTACCAGAATATATCGTTATCATCGGAGCTGGAAGAGAAGCTGTAGAATGGGCACAATTGTGGCGCCGAATGGGTGCAGCAGTCACTGTTGTTGCAGGACAATCTGGTCAAGTTCTGCCAAGTGATGATCCCGAAGTAGGAGATATGTGTAAGGCAATTCTTCAAGCTGAAGGGATTGAAATAATCACTGGAAAAACGCGCAAACTCGAGGTATCTGGACAATCTGGTCAAGGGAAAGTACAAGGAGATGTGGACCTCACCTTGCCAGATGGAACACACCGAAATGCAAGCCATCTATTGATTGCCACAGGCCGGATGCCAAGTATGGATGGATTGAATCTTGAAGATGGAGAAATCGAATTTGATGGAAAGACAGGGTATATCTCAGTTGATGACACAATGAGAAGTACGTCCAATTCGAAAGTGTATGCTGCTGGAGAAGTGCTTGGGAAATATCCCTTCACACACACTGCTCAATTGCAAGGATGGGTTGCTGCAGAACATGCATTCACAGGCGCCTCACGCAAAAATGCCCGGTTCAAGTTCAATCCAGATCGCATGAGCTGGGCAACAATGACCTCGCCAGAGTTAGCGCATATTGGAATCTCAGAAGCCGAAGCAAAACGCCGTTTTGCGAAGAAGATTGTCGTATACAAATGGGACGCAGGAGCTCTTGATCGAGCAGTTATCGAAGATCACGCTTTTGGTTTTATCAAAATCATATGTAAAGGTGATATCATTATCGGGGCCGAATTAGTATCTCCAAATGCCAGCGACCTGATTCAGATTTTTGCCCTTGCTGTGCAAACAGAAGCCACTATTCAATCAATCATTGACAGTATGGCTGTTCATCCATCCTATGCAAGTTCGACCCTTTGGCTTGGAATTGAATCATTCTATGAAACATGGTTAACTCCGAAATACAGGAAGGGGCAAAAGAAACTTTCAGGCAATCTCAACCTAGAGCGAATGTAACTAGTAAGCAGAAGCCTGAATACGGAGTAGGCTTGAATGTCATTGACAGGGGGACGACAGTAGGTGCGCGGAACGTTGGCGGTCGCCATTCTAATGTCATCAGTGCTCCTCGCTGTCGGGAGTGTGCAAGCAGCACCTAGCTCGACTACTACACCCTGGGCTGCCACGTTTGGTGGTGGAGGAGGGGATATCATTCCATTCGACAGCGCAGTTGGGCCAAATGGAGATATCTGGATTGTAGGGATTTTTGAGGGTTCAGTCACTGTTGGGACAACGACACTCCAATCTGCAGGTGACACGGATGTCTTCGTGGCTCGCATCGATAACAAAGGTAATTGGAAATGGGCACTTTCGGGAGGTGGTGCCAGTGAAGAGCGAGTTGGCGGAGTCGCTGTTGACAGCAGTGGAAATGCCTACATCGCTGGATATTTTGCGGATTTCGTATATCGTCAAGCGCCTGTAGCATCAACATTTGGTTCATCGACCATATACTCGCACTCCGGTTACATCGCTGACGGTTTTGTTGCAAAGATCAGTTCATCTGGTTCTTGGACCTGGGCGGTCAATTCACCCTATGATAATTCATGGAATTCAAATGGCGGGGCAGGACTTCTTCTTGACATTGTTATGCTCTCGTCGAGTGAATTGAAAGTTGCAGGTACGTATGCAGGTGATATGACAGATGGGTCTACTACAATCTCCTCTGCGACTGATAGTCAAGGTTACGTCACGCTTGATGGATTTCTCGGCAGCATCAGTACCTCTGGCGCATGGTCGAACATACATGGGTCTGGAGGCGCGGGATTCGATCAATTCCTTGCCTTGAACACAGCAGGATCATCGATGGTCACAAGCTTCTCACACGATGCTTCAGTGACTGTTTTCGGAAGAACACATTCTTGGTCGGGAGGAAGCGATACAGTCATCGCTAAATTCAACCCATCAACCTATTCAGCATCGTGGTCCACATCTTTGAGTGGTAGCGTCGATGATTATGTCGAAGGAGTGATGGTAGATTCATCAGGAGATGTATGGAGTATAGGATATTCAAACAGTTCAACCATTCTTTCCTCCTCAAAGCGGGCAACCACCTCTGGTGGAACTGACATCCTTCTAGCGAAAATGGATGGAAGTAGTGGCGCACCTGATTGGTTGTCAGCCATAGGGGGATCTGGTGATGATATGGGATATGACTTCCTTCAACTCTCAAACGGAGAAGTACTGATCAGCGGTGCTCTTGGAGGGTCAGCTAGCCTGATTGTTTCTGGTTCCTCGGTCACAACTCCCGCATACGGTGGAGATGATGCTCTTCTGGCCAAGATCACGAACACTGGGACGATTTCAATGGCTCATGTTTCTGGAGGAAGTGGCGATGAGTTAGGACTCTCACTGGCTATGGATTCAAGCACAGGGGACATCTTCGCAATTGGTATGCTTGGTCCAAATGGTACAAGTCCAACAGTGATTCATGAACATAGTACCAACCCTGCAGGCGCCCTAGATGGATATGTGGCTCAACTACACTTCCTGAATGATCGTGACGATGATGGTTTCGACGATCATATCGATGCATGTCCGGACACTGCCGGTACTGCAAACAAGGGCACAAAGATAGGATGTGTTGACGGTGATGGAGATGGGTGGGCAGATATCGAGGATGATTACCCGACAGATATCACTCAGTGGATCGATACAGATGGCGATGGATACGGAGATGAACCTGATGGAACCAACCCAGATGGATGTCCTATGGATCACGGCACTTCAACCCGTGATCGATTAGGATGCCCTGATTTCGATCAAGATGGTTCCTCAGATCCTGACGACGACTGGACAGCGATGCATGGAGCAGATGCATTTCCTTCAGAAAGTACTCAGTGGGCCGACACTGACGGAGATGGATTCGGAGATAATTGGGCTGATTCCTCATGGACGAATGAGCGCATGGCTCAGAATCCTATCATAGGCGAGTGGGTCGAAAATGCAAAACTAGTCGACGCATGTCCCCTTGATCCCGGTGAAGCAGGGGAGGATAGGAATGGATGTACGGATACCGATGGGGATGGGTGGTCTGATGAAAACGATGCATTCCCTCTAGAAGATTCACAGTGGGCAGATACGGATGGTGATGGCTATGGTGACAACAGATCCGAAGATGCATACATGCCAGATGCAATGCCAGAGGAAGCAACCCAGTGGAGTGATAGGGATGGAGATGGGTGGGGAGACAATAGTGAACCTGGAGCAAAGAGAGTCGATATTTTCCCAGATGACCCAACACAATGGGCTGATTCCGATGGGGATGGCTATGGTGACAGCGATCTTCCTGGTTCAACGCAACCAGATGCTTGTCCTAACGTCAAAGGCACCTCAACCGCCGATAGGTTTGGATGCCCCGATACAGACAACGATGGTTACTCTAACCCCAGTAGCACGTGGGATGAAAAAGATGGAGCTGATGCATTTCCTTCTGAGAAAACCCAGTGGAACGATACAGATGGTGATGGATTAGGTGATAACTACGAACCTGGAACTGAAAGAATCTCGACTTGGCCTGGAGAGTCCATCGAAGGTGCTGTAGATAGCGATCCATGGCCTCTTGACTCAGATAATGATGGTTACAGTGACGTCCAATTCAGTTCACTAGTGAATGGGCCATACGATGATTGCCCCGAGTTGCATGGAACAAGTCGAGAGCGCCTACATGGATGCCCAGATACCGATGGAGATGGTTGGTCCAACGATCATGATGAATTCGAGGATGAGCCAACTCAGTGGCTTGACAAGGACAACGATGGTTTTGGGAATAACCAATCCGAAGGAGCATATCGTCCAGATGCTTGTCCCAACGTCAAGGGCACTTCTACAATTGACCAATATGGCTGCCCTGATTCAGATGGTGATGGAATATCTGACGTCAATGATCCTGAACCCTTCGTCAAGAATGAAAATGTCGACTTGAATGAGCAACCTGATGATGAGGTTTCAGAAGATACCACTCCTAATTCAAAATTGGATGATTCAACGAGTGGGGAAAAACAAGTTGTGACTGGAACGGGAAGTTTCGCTTCAGGAAATTCACCTTCATCTGAAGGAAATGGTGGCTTACTGCTCATTGTCATCCCATTAGCTCTTATCACACTCGTTGTCTTCATCGTTCTCTTAGTGGTCATCCTTCGTGATTCTGAAACCAATTATTTCGAAGAAGAAGGAGAGATTTTCCAATCAGAAGATGGAACGGAATGGATGGAACATCCACCAGGAAGTGGACAAATGTGGTTCCGACGACAAGGCGAGAGTGAATGGTCCGAGTATCCGAGATGACGACACTATTGTTCCACTTTCATTGTCCAACGCACCAGTACGTCTGCAATGTATGGAGGGACATCGTCAGCAAGAAGGCCCAAGCCCTTGACATCTGCTGCCTCACTACCAGCAGCACGTAGCAAAGCGCATGCAAGGCGGGCCGCGGGCCACGCTTTCATTCCTTGAGCAAGAAGGCCGGCACAGAGACCAGACAACAAATCTCCAGTCCCACCTGTAGACATTCGTGGATGACCACCAGTTGCTTGACAACCCCTACCATGGGATCCAAATAGACGATCTATCGAACCTGTTACCACAACGGCTCTTCCTTCCTTATGAGCTGCTGCATCTAGATCTGGACGAATAATGTCTGTAGAAGGGCCTAGCCACTGCAGTGCTTCTTTCTCATGTGGGGTGATGATTCCTTCAATCGAAGTGGGCCACTTCTGATGGGGCAAGGCAGCAATTCCATCCGCATCAACCACGACTGGTAAATTCAACTTGCTCGCCGCGTCAAGAAGAGAGAGGACTGCTTCCAAGGTCTCAGGGTGTTGGCCAAGGCCTGGACCGATGAGGAGGGATTGGCACCCGCGGCCCGAAGATAGACGGTCTGACAGAATCCCTGTCGAGGCAATGGTAAGGTGATCCTCATCTGGAATAGGTTCAGGAATCAAATGAGGGGGCCAAGAGGCCCGACGGGAAGCAGCACTAGGCATTGCAACATGAACGAGATCACAACCAGTACGTGCTGCGGCAGCACCAGCTAGTAATGGTGCTCCATGATAGGGACCTCCTCCAATGATGAGAACACGTCCGCGATCTCCTTTTCGTGCCAATGGATC
>CAZMJD010000087.1:0-5535 GCA_964566385.1 uncultured Candidatus Poseidoniales archaeon
GTACAGTCATTAGGTCAGGGCCATGATGGCTGGGTACCTTGAGCACTGGAACAATGGCGTCAACAGGTCCACGCTTTGAGTCCCCTGGATCTGCTGCCCGGCGAATCATTGTGCATTCAACCGACAAAGACCCAACCGCTTCCTCTAGAGGTACGAGCGTTCGAGAGAGACCCGTGGTATTGCACGAAACGACGCGCAATCCTTCCGCACCCAAGGCATCACTGAAATTTGCCGACGATGTAAAGGAGTTACCAGTTAGTGAATGTGCCTCCCCGCCCTGTACAAGGTGCTTGATACCAACTTTGTTGTAGAGTTCGACGTTGGTAGCTGCCATCTTTCCAGGCGCACAATCCACTACTATGTCTGAAATCGCGAGCATGTCGGAAACACCCCCCTCACAGACAAACGAGGAATCACCGAATGCAGCGATCTTAGAAGGATCATCAGAAGTAGCATACAGAGGAAATCCACGCCGGCGTGCTAGGTCACAGCCATGGGAAGGACCGGTTTTTGTTACACCGACCACTTTCATGTCATCCTGCGCAGCAACGGCATCTGCAACGCGCTTACCAATCGTCCCGTAACCGTTTATTGCAACTCGGACCTTCGCCATGGTGGACTCCCGTCGTCAGGCCATCATAGTCCTTGTGAAGCGAAGAAGGGGACTTTTGGAGCAAAGCGCTCATGGACTCAACCCTTCTCGTCGGTTCATGAGCGAAGCGACTCGACGGAGCGCAGAACTCAGCCGGCGGATTCTGTACGGCGACAAAGGAATCACACTGGCTTTAGAGCAGAATCGCTCTCTCAAGATTGGTTGGCCCGGGGGGGAAGCCAAGCCGCGTTCAGGGGACCTCGGTTTTGCACCAGGTCTTCCTGCAAATTTGACGATGCGCTATCTTGGTGTCCCTGGTTCTTTCAGTTTCGCACTGAATCAGGCAAATGTATCCATCGAAGGAAACGCTCGTTCCTTCATCGGTGCCTGGATGATTGGTGGTAAGATCACCATCGAAGGAAGCACTGACACTGCAATCGGCTACGCCATGCAAGGAGGACAAGTGACAATCGAGGGTGATGTTTCCGGGGACACCGGCCTATCAATGGAAGGAGGAAGAATCCTGATCATGGGGTCAGCGGGTCCCAACATAGGCAATTCAATGCAAGGGGGAATGATTCTCGTCAAAGGTTCAGTCGGTGCGAACCCGGGGATCAACATGCAAGGTGGATGTGTGCTCATTAATGGAAAAACACCCCGCCCAGGACCTGGTGCTGTGCAGGTGTCACCCGACGAATGGCTTGAACAACTCGATGATGAACTTAGAGAAGAGTTTGCAGATGCAGTCGCCTTGGTTCCAAGTGATGGAGAGCGTCTTCCAACCAGATTACCACTACCCGTAACGGGCGAGTGGACATCCATTATTCCAGTCTGCAATGACCAAGCTCCACGACGCCAACCTGATGGAGTCGATACAATCACACTGATCGAAGGAGTCGAAGATCGCCCACCTCTAGGATTACGGGCTTCAATCATTCAGGCGAATGGAAAGCCGGGCCATGGCGGACCCGTACTGGATCACGAACGCTCTGAACCACGCATCTGCACATTAACACCAGACCAATTACGAGAACCTGACCCCACTGCTGATGTCCTTCTCGATCTGGATCGACTACCGTCACTTGATGACGAAGCACTCGATGGACTGATTGCCTTGCTCCAAAGTCAAACAGAGGAAGATCGTAGAATCATCCTTGTCGGCGGAGTAGGCGACTTACCATTGCTCCAACGAACTGCAGGAAGAGGAGGCATCCATGCAGGTGCCCTTGATATGCGGGATGCAGAGGGCCGGCCCGCGACCTCACTGCTACCTATCTTCGGGCGTACTGCAGCAGCATTCTCTGAAGAGGGCATCCCATTTGGAGCATGGCTTCCGTGGACGGTCCGACCAGAAGACGTCTTGACCATCGCAGCCTCAGGAGGGTCATTCGCAGTTGGAGAAGTGGAAGGTGAGGTAGACCAGTTCGCCATGAATCTACGCCGAAAACTTCTGGAAACAGGAACAAGGGCGCTCAACGAGTTGGATAGGAGCCATCTCAGGGCAACCGATGCAGCAACTGCTAACCTCACAGGACTACGTCTGGCAGGATATGAAAGACCGATGCCACACTGGTTGAGAGGGGGGTCGTGATGCCAACGCTCACAATTCCAACTCAGGAGTTCTGTGCCCTCTTGGAGGAATATGGGGTAACCGCCAATCTTGACGACCTTCGTATCAAATTGCCATACATCGGAGTGGACGTAGGACATCTCGACGAGGAAATCGAAATCGAGGTGTTCCCAGACCGGCCCGACCTGCTCAGTACTGAGACAATGATCTGGTCTTTGTTGCCCTTCATGTATGGGAAACAACCCCCCATTCTAGCCGATCCGGACGATAGCGGATGGGTCCTAACAGTCGACCCAGCCCTTGCAGATGTACGACCAGTCGCCCTTTCAGCAGTGGTGCAGGGTATTGATCTATCTTCAAATCACGACCTAGCTGACATGCGCATCCAACATATCATGGATCATCAAGAGAAACTTCACACCACATTGGGGCGGCAACGCAGAAAGGTCTCGATTGGAGTGCACGACATCACTGCACTCAAGCCTCCACTCACTCTACGTCTGGTTGACGGAGAATTCACCTTCCCACCGCTAGGTTATGATACACCGTGGTCGGTTAATAGGATCCTCGATGAACACCCGAAGGGTGTTTCATATCAACATCTCATCGCCGACCGATCGAAATGTCCACTACTCGCTGACTCTAACGGCACCGTGCTGGCCATGCCCCCAATCATCAATGGAATTGACACTGCAGTCCACCAAGGCACTAAGGATGTCCTGATCGATGTCACTGGAACCGACCATGTGGCATGCAGAACAGCACTACACCTCATGATACTACAGTTGTCCATGTTCGGAGGACAGGCTAGGAAAGTCACTGTGAAAGCATGTGATGGAAGTACTGCCTCTTGGCCAGATGCAAAGACGATGATAAGGTCCGTCGACCATCAATATCTTGAACGCCTTATCGGCACAACGTTATCTGAAGAGGACGTGCAGAAGGCTCTTCGAAAAATGGCCCACAAGTGCCCAACTGCCATAGACGGCACGTATCACGTAGAGGTACCTGCGTGGCGAACTGACATCATGCACCCAATTGATTTGGTGGAGGAAGTTGCTATTGGACTCGGATATGAGGACATCCCGAGAACATTGCCCAGCATCCAATCGATTGGCCGGGCTTCGGCGACTGCGTCCTTAGATGAGAGAATCAGAGTCTCAATGATGGGGTTAGGGTGTCAACAAGTTCAATCCCTCACCCTGTCCTCAGAGGAAACACAGTTCACACGCATGCGATGGAAAACTAGGGGAGAGGTCACAACAATCGTCAATCCATCTGCGACACACCACACGATCATGCGTCAGCGAATCCTACCAAGTCTTGCCGACCTACTTGTGGCGAACCGCCACAACGACCTACCACAGCGAATCTTCGAGCATGGATCAACGGTGGTTGACCACAATAACCGCCGCTCAGCGGCCTGGCTATGTGCTGAGGCCACCTCTGGATTTGAGAGGGCACGAGGGTTTGCCCAACGCATCCTCGCAGACCTCGGGCTAGAATGCAATGATGTGCGAGCAACTAGCGAAGGGCCTTGGCTCAAAGGCAGAGGTGCAGCCATAATCATCGATGAACAACCTGTAATCGAATTTGGCGAGATTGATCCAGTGGTGAGTGCAATCCTCGGAATCGAGGCTCCAATGCATGGAGGCGAGATTGACCTAGAGCGAATTGGCCGCATCGCACTCGACCCAGTGCACCAGAAACCAATCCTCCCGAGCCATGATGGAGATCGGAACCTTGAGTCATGAGGGCCAAGAGTGGTCGATTGGCATCGATGAGGCGGGGCGAGGTGCAGTCATCGGCCCTTTGTTCGTCGGCTGTGTCGCGGCCACACCAGAGGCAATTGAAGAAATGAAACGAATCAAAGTCGTTGATTCCAAGGCTCTGAACCAAACAAAGAGAATGCAGATGCGTGACGCCATCATTTCACTCAGCCCAAACATGTTTCGGTGGGAGCTCATCGAAGCATCTCCAGAGCAGATCGACCATGCTGTGACTGAACGAACACTCAATGAATTGGAGTTGGACCTTTTCGCCGATGCTGTCGCCAAAATAGGACCGATGAACTCATGCACTATCTTGGCAGATGCCTGCGATGCTAATGCGGAACGTTTCGGAAGAAATCTTGCAAACCGCCTCTTAGCCCATGAGATCACTCATCCGGTACTGGCTGAACACAAAGCAGACCTCAACCACATGGTTGTCGCAGCTGCTAGCATCATCGCTAAGGTTGCCAGAGATGAGGCCATCACAACCTTGCGAGATGAATTAGGGGTCAAATTCGGTTCAGGTTATCCGTCTGACACATCGACACAGAAAGCGTTGCCTGAACTACTACGTTCACAAGACATGAGTGAAGTTCTACGTTGGTCCTGGTCAACAACAAAGCAGGCTGCACGTGACCTTGGTCTTAGCAGGACCGATAGATGGGGTCATCAGCGGTCTTTGGACGATTTCATGCGAGAATGATATTGACCGAGAGCATGAGGCATGGCCATGGACCTTCCAGAGGATGTCGAGGACAGCATCCGCACCATGACCATCATGAATGCAATCGAATATGGAGGAACGCCTGACAGCAAGTCAGTCATGGGCAGAATCATGTCAGCTCGACCCGACCTTCGATCACATGCAAAGAAACTCATGCCTCTCATTGAGCGGGTGGTCAGCGAAGTCGAGCAAGACATCAAAGTCAAGGGAATCGACGCAGTTCGCGAAGAAATTGAGGCTCGCGAAGGAACTCTGCCAGAGCGCCAGACGCAAAAGGACAGGAGGAGAGGGCTTCCCGATCTCCCAGGAAACACCGACAATATCGTTCTCAGGTTCGCTCCCAACCCCAATGGGCCACTTTCTCTAGGACATGCGCGTGGCGTGGTCATCAACGCGGCCTATGCCAAACGGTATGAAGGGGAATTCATCCTCCGTTTCGACGACACTGATACGAAAGTCAAACCTGCTCTTCCTAAAGCATATGAGTGGATCCTTGAGGACGTAGAGTGGCTGATAGGCCATCGCCCAGATAGGGTAATCATCGCATCAGACAGAATCCAACGGTATCTGGAATTCACTCAGGAAATCATCGAGAAAGGGCTTGCATACGTTGACCACACTCCAGCACAAGATTTCAGAGAAATGCGAGCTGCTGGGAGTCTCCCCACTGATCGCGACCTTCCAGTGAGTGAACACCTCAAAAGATGGGATATGATGATCGATGGCACCACTCCAGAGGGAGGTGCGGTTGTAAGGGTCCGGACATCCCCTGAACTCAAGAATCCGGCTCTCAGAGATTGGCCGGCAGTGCGCATACAGGAGCAGGCCCATCCACGTTCCGAAGTTAGACAGGCCACGCGTGTTTGGCCTCTGCTCG
>CAZMJD010000087.1:5545-6921 GCA_964566385.1 uncultured Candidatus Poseidoniales archaeon
GCAATCTGCCTTTGATGATCATGTGGAAGGAGTAACACATATCATTCGGGGTAAGGATCTGATGGATTCCACTCGCCGTCAGACCATGCTCTATGATGGCCTTGGCTGGATCTATCCAGAGACCATTTATTGGGGTCGAGTGAAGATTCACGATCTCGGGGCTTTCAGCACTTCACAGATGCGCCGTTCGGTAGAAAAGGGAGACGTTTCAGACTGGGATGACCCGCGTCTGCCTACTCTACGCTCGCTGAAGCGACGAGGTTATGCTCCTGAAGCAATGAGGAATTTCTGGATAGATCTTGGATTAACGCGCAAGGACATCTCGGTCTCGATGACAACCTTGGATAAATTCAACACGCGCAAAATTGACGGCGATGCACGCCGTGCTACTCTCATCCGCGATCCAGTTCACATCGACCTTGATTGTGAAGATGAATATCGAACCAAAACCATCGAACTACTCATTCATCCTGACCATCCTGAACGGGGTCACAGAGAGTTACATCTGGTCTGGACGGACAAAGGAACAGGGATACACATCGAATCTCGGGATGTAAGTTCACTTGAACAAGAACGACGGCTGCGAGGATGGGCTGACATCGTAGCGACGGATCAGGGAGTAACCGTCCTGCGCACATCACGTGAGCAAGGACGAAGCCAGATTCACTGGCTACCTGACGGAGATGCGATAACATCCTGTCTACTAGAACTGGTGGACGGGAATGAGATTCTGCAAATGAACGCACTCATTGAAGGAACTGCCAGTGATTATGACCACGGCGAAATCGTCCAACTTGAGCGAATAGGATTCGCCAGATGTGAACATCGCGAAGAGGGCTTGGTCCTGATGATGTTGCACGGTTGAGAAACTCAATCGTTGCTAACAAGCTGGCCAAGATTTGCCTTCTGAGTGCGAGCTAGGGCTTCACGGTAGTCGTTCGGACTGAAATATCCTTTGAACTTGCCCTCGTCGTCAACCGCAACGACGGCATGGGGCTTACGCTCAGCCATGCGCTGCGCAAGTTCAGCCACCGTATCTGTGAGTGGAACCTCCATGACATCAGTGTCCATGTGGTGGCCACAAGTGGATTGAGAAGGATCGTCACCAGAGGCGACTGCGTTCAGAATCTGAATCGAAGTCACAATACCTTGTACATTCTGATCATCATTCAATACAATGAGAATACCCCGCTGCAGTGAGACCAACTTCTTGGTTGCATCTACGATTGTTGTATCCGTGCCAACAACTGCATGCTCATCGTCAAGTTCCAAGTCAGATACGTAAACCGCTTCACTCATGAAATGGTGGAGGGTCCACGTCTATTTGAAAGGTGCTGACTCAATATGTTCAAACGTCAGCCTCCATCTGGCCCGAT
>CAZMJD010000088.1:0-6879 GCA_964566385.1 uncultured Candidatus Poseidoniales archaeon
TGAAAACACCTACACAGGTCGGGGAAGTGGGACATCGTATGCGACCCCATCAGTTAGTGGAGTTGCTGCACTTATTCTCGAAGCAGCACCTGACCTTGATCCCCTTGGAGTTCGAGAGATTCTCAGGATGACTGCAGAGCCACGTGGCGGCGCCTCACAACCAGATGTCGATCCCATTTGGAACAGAGACTTCGGATGGGGTATGATCGATGCCCGAGCTGCTGTCGAACAAGCACTCATTTGGCAGAATTCAGGAAACAACCAATCCCTCACCCATCAACTCCACCTGCGGATCACGAACATCTCAGAGAGCCAAGGTGTGATTTCATTGACAGGAATGGCTTGGTCGAGTGGTGAACCAATCACAGAAATTCGTTATCGAGTCGATTCGGAGGGATGGATGGATGCCACCATCATCGAGGAAGAGGAAGACAATGCAACAATTGCTATACCAATACTTTTTGAGATTCAGGTTGATCATGCTCATCTTCCAACAGGTGAGCATGTCGTGGAGGTTCAACTCAGTGACGGTCAAGCGTTCAGTCTACCCTTGTATCATGTCTTCACAGGGTTAGGGATGTCAGCGGATCTAGAAGATTCCGAAGGGCTTGTTATGGTCAGCATCATCGCAGGTTTGATTGCCGCAGGCGTTGCCACCTTCGCAGCATCTCGAGCATCTGTGGAAGAGCGGGATTCTGATTCCAAAACTCAGGCAACCCTGATGAGTGACACCAACAAAGAAGTCATGATGGCAGACATCGTCGATGAGGTTACGGGCAGCAAAGGGGTGGAAAGATGACTTCGATGAGTAATGCCGAACGCAGAGCGCTTGCTACTTTGCGCAGTAATCAAAGCACTTGGTTTGACCTTACAACTCTGATGAATGAAGGCGGTTTCGCTGATGCATCTATGGCATCAGGAGCAGCGCAGGGACTCGTTGAAGCTGGATTCGCCGAAGTTGATGAAGAGATGGAAATCGAAATAGGACTTGGTGAGGAAGGACTTCTTGCTGTGAAACGAGGGCTTGTCGAACACCTATTGCTCGAATGCATCACTCAGTCAGGGGGTAAGATTTCCATGACCGCATTGCAGGAAGCAGGTCCTCTTGAGCGCCACGAGCTTGGCCCAGCTATAGGTCAACTCAAACGACTTGGAATGCAAATGAAAGAGGCAAGCGTTGGCATCTCATCGGATGAGCTGAAAAGTGCTGAGAAAGTGATTCAGCACCGAATGGCGTTCTTGCATTCCATCATTGAGGCAGAAGGAACTGTTGCCTCTTCACTTGAACAGGAATTACTTGAGCACTTTCTAGGCCGGAGCAACTTCATCGAAAGGAGAGAGAGAGTCTCACGAAAATGGCGCGTCAGTGAAGTAGGTGCAGGTCTCTCTGATGTGGATCTGGAAGAGCGCGAAGATATCGGCATCTATTCTGTCGAGGACCTGCAACAGGCGAACAGATTGGCAGAGCTCCATTTCAGACCGTACGATGTGAGCCTAGAGGCACAACGGCCACTCGCTGGGCGACCACATCCCATGCAACGACTCATCGATCGAGTTCGGTCGATCTTCATTGGCATGGGGTTCCAAGAGATAGAAGGAAACGTGGTCCAGTCAGTTGGTTGGAACATGGACGCTCTGTTCATCCCACAGGACCATCCTGCACGAGAGATGCAAGACACCTATTACCTCTCAAATCCAGAACACATCTCTCTGCCGGATAAATTTCTGAACACTTGGAAGAAAGCACATGAGCACGGAGCAGGCACAGGTTCAACAGGTTGGGGGGGGACCTACAGCAATGAGATGGCAGAGCAGGCACAACTGCGAACCCATACTACCGTACTCACGATTCGCCATCTTGCCGAGAATCCAAATGATCCCTGCCAGATCTTCTCTATCGGACGAGTCTTCCGTAATGAGGCTCTAGACCGAACCCATCTGCCCGAATTCCACCAGATTGAAGGCATTGTCATGTCGCCCAATGCGAGCCTTTCCATGCTGATAGGCACGCTACGTACCTTCTTCGAAGAAGTGGGGTTCGAGGACGTCAGAGTTCGGCCAGCTTACTTCCCATATACCGAGCCGAGTCTAGAGGTAGAAGTGCAATGGCGCGGCCAATGGTTAGAATTAGGCGGAGCGGGAGTTTTCCGACCTGAAGTCACAGAACCACTCGGTTGCGCTCATCCAGTGATTGCATGGGGCATGGGACTAGAGCGTTTGGCAATGCTCACTCTTGGCCTTGATGATATACGCCAGCTATACACATCTGATCTGCGCTGGCTCGATGACCGACCCGTGTTGTGAGTCCTAAACATCATGCACACTTGCATAGACGCAGCATGAAAATTGGATGGACGAGACGGGATTTGAACCCGCGGCCTTCTGGTTGCAAACCAGACGCTCTTCCAAGCTGAGCTACTCGCCCTAAGGCGGCCAGTGAACAATGATTGAAGTGCTTTCGGTCAATTTTTCATCCGACTTAGGACGAATTGGACATCTTCAAGCGTGCGCAACAACCCTCGCAGCGTGACCTCTGAGACCCCAGCGACCTTACACACCTCAGATTGCGTCCGTGGATGGCCACCTTCACGTGAAGCAACGTAGAGCAGCATCCCAGCAATACCTGCAGGTTTCTTTCCTTGCCAGTCATTCACTTGAGAGAGATTCTCCCATAGTTCAACGGCTTCGCCATGGATCTTCGCAGGAAGACCAAGCCGGCTAGCAAAGACCTCCAGATATTCATCAGGACCATTGATGCGATGCGTTCCAAGTTCTCTGGCCACCAAACGAATGGTCCTCTTGAGCTCCTTCTCATTCACTTGGAAGGATTCGGCAATCTCCTCGATTGGTCGTGGAAGGCCTGCTTCTCTAGCTGAGAGATAAGTACAGGCTGCAGAGACACCGGCAATGGAACGACCTGTGACGATTCCTTTCTTAGCCGCCTTGCGATAAAGCGAAGCGGCCTCCTCGACAAGAGATGGAGGAAGACCACCACGGTCCCGAATGAACTGGAGGGCTTTGACGAGCGATCGCTGACCTGAGCGTCGAGTCTTTGTTCGCTCATCAATCACGGCACGACGATTCCAGTCACGCTGGCCAGAGCCTGCAATCCCTAGCCGACGGCCACGTGCTCCACGGATGTCGCGGCGATCGATGGTCGTATTCAGTCCCTTATCTGAGAGAGACATCGTCATGGGTGCACCGACGCGGGATCGGTCCACGCCATCACCATGATTGGTCCATTCGGCACTGTAATCGATAATGTTCTCCTCGGCAATTAGCCCACATGAGGCACAATGAACCTCACCCCTGACATCATCTTGTTCCCACAGGACTGCACCACATTCCTTGCACGGGAGCACCTGCCCAATCGTTTGACGGCGCTTCGACGGCCGGGTTGTGGCAAAGGCATCTTCTTCGTGTCCATTCTCTGCTCTCGGCATATGTCAACCTCTAGTTGTATATTGGACGTCAAGGTTCTTAAAGGTGTTTATTCGATGATTCCTTTACTTCAACGAGCACATACAAAGACTGAGCATCCCCACAGGTGTTTGTGGCCACATCCGCATTAATCGGCGGCCAGTGGGGGGACGAGGGCAAGGGCAAGGTCGCTGACATCCTCGCGGGAGAAATGGACTGGGTTGTACGCTTCCAAGGTGGAGCAAACGCAGGTCATTCCCTAGAGATTGACGGACAGTCTCTCAAATTACACCTACTTCCTTCAGGCCTACATCGGGCATCGTGTAAGTTGGGTCTTGGTACAGGAATGGTCATCGACCCCTTCGCCCTCTATGATGAGATCCAGATGTGGTATGAAACATCAGGTGAGGAATTATCTCCAGATCGCCTCTGCATCGATGGACGAGCTCATCTTGTTCTTCCTCGCCATCTGGAGGCAGATGATGGGGGAGGGCGTATAGATACGACCCGTCGAGGGATAGGACCTGCATATTCAGAGAAGGCGAAACGCACGAATCTGAGAATGACTGATCTTGTCGATAACCCCGAAAAGGTGCTTATCGCCCTCACTCACGAAGGTGGCAACTCGAATATGGGTAAACAGTGTATCGAACGTCTAGCCCCTCACGTCATCAATCTGAGCCATGAACTTAGAATATCGCAGACGGAGGGAAGAAAAATTCTCCTTGAAGGTGCACAAGGGGCATTATTGGACATTGACCACGGTTCCTATCCATACGTCACATCATCAAGTACAGTGACAGCAGGGGCTGCGAGTGGTTCCGGTATTGATCCTCGTTCCATCGACGAAGTTCATGGCATCGTCAAGGCTTACTGCACGCGTGTAGGGGGTGGACCATTTCCCTCTGAACTCCATGATTCGAATGGGGAGCATCTGGCTCGCGTCGGTCACGAATTCGGTACAACAACTGGGCGGCCTCGTCGATGTGGTTGGCTTGATTTGACTGCATTGCGTTATGCTAACAGCATATGTGGCTTTGATGTCATCCACCTGACAAAAGTTGATGTTCTTGCAGGACTGGATCGAATAGGTATCGTGACTTCTCATGAAGTCAATGGAATGGATACAGAAATCTGGGGAAATACAGCGAATGCACTTGAGATAGCCAAACCGAACATCACTTGGCTTGACGGATTCAAAGCAGACGAACTTGGAGGAAGCAGTCAGATACCTAAGGCAGTTCAAGACATCATCACAATGGTTGAGGAAACAACCAGTGCCCGTGTTCAAACCATTGGTACGGGCCCTGGACGTGGTGAAATCTTACACCTCTGAGAAGGTTCTTTGAGAGAGCTGCTCTCCCGGCATATCATGGGATGGCAACAGAGACGACGGGCTCGCCTGCGCGGTGGCGATAGTGGTTCGGGACGAGCTGAAGGGGCTGGACAAGAACCTGAAGAGCCATGTGTGATCAAGGATTGTTCTGAATTCGCTGACAAACATCTCGGTGGCCGCAGTGTCTCCTTCCAAGATGCAGAAAGCGTCTGGGGTGAATCTGCTATCAACTCAAGTGGACGCCGAGTTCGTATCTGCCGTTCTTGCTACAAACAACTCAAGAAGGCATTGAAAGAAGAACGAGAGAACCGTTGGTGATTACGCCGTTGGTGGGGTCAGGTAGGAGCACGTAGCAGCTGGGGTGGGCCAACCCTCTGGGCGTTGTCCTTGAGCCTGTTTTGCTCCCTCAAGGAGTTCGATTTGGGAGTTCAAAATCTGTTCTACATCCTCGCCATCAATGGACTCACCTATGTTCGGAACGAGAATCTGAAGCCCAAGATCTCTGATATGGTTCAATGAATCTATGAGCTCATCGAGAGAACCGGTTGGCATGTCCCACCGTGCCAATCTATCACCTGAAGGAATGGCTCCACCACTGACCAAAAGATGGCGAGATGGTATGTAGAGTCCAATACCGCAACTCGTGTGACCTGGGAGATGAAGTACTTCGAATTCAACATCACCAACTGTGAATATATCTCCTTCGGAGCATGTCTCAATTTCTATGATTGGCATATCGGAGTCAAATGAGCGGGCGTTCGTTGTGAGGCGCTCACCAATACTGAGCGATGATTCTGCCGAAGAATGAGCACGAATCTCCGCCCCCCACATTTCGGACAAGTAACGAGAGGCACCGGCAACTTCGAAATGCCGGTGGGTCAACCAGATTTGGCTGGGAACTGAACTGACAAGTGTCTCGACTCGGGCTGCAATCAGCACCTGATACCATGAGGTACCGGGATCAATGACAATAGATTCACCGCCATCCTCGACAACGAGTGCGGCACTGTCATGATGAATGCCCGGCAACCTGAGAAAACGCATAATTGACCGCTACCTACGTCGCTACGTCGGACGGTTCGTTTCATAAGCATCCCCTTATTGCCGCGGATATGGCGCGCTTCCCTGAGGCAGAGGAGCGATTGTTCCGGAAGCGAATCTGCATGAAATGCAATTCAAGGAATGCTTTCAAAGCCACTATGTGCCGCCGATGTGGTTCGAAACAACTTCGGCTCAAGAATAAGGAAGTCAGACGAGCTGGCTGAGGTTGACCTTCATTCACCGCCCCCTGCCACCACAATGAGGGTGGATGAAAATGCGTATGGCGGCATGCCATGGGACCTGAACACGTGGGGGCAAGAATCTGAGTGGGCGATACATCACCAAAGAAGTAACACCAATCAACAAGGCTATGGCATCGAAAGGAATGAACGGAGCGTGGACATCTGGGTTCCAGGCGATGAGGAGGTTCGTCAGCAACGGCGATGGATCGAAGAACAGGTAGCGAAGCTAGGTTCAGCCACGTTGGATGACTTAGGGAAGGCCGCAGCAACAGCGCGCACACACGCATCTGCGCGTTACACGGGCCATCAAGTGGGGGCTGCGCTGCTTACATCCTCTGGATCCACCTTCACTGGATTCAACCACGAGGTAGTCACATTGACTGAAACTGTACATGCTGAGCATCACGCTATTCTGCAATGGTTGACAGAGACGGGGGGCCACGAACCACTGATTGCATTGGCAGTCTCAGGACCCGCCGGGGCAGGCACGCTTCTTGGCCCCTGTGGAGGTTGCCGACAAGTCTTGAGCGAACACGCCGAAGAGATTCTTGTATGCATGACCGAAGCAGATGGTAGAATTGGAGCCGTGACCAACCTCAGCCTACTGTTACCCCTAGCCTTTCAGGCCTCGAGTTTGAGACGAGATATCACATGACCTCGGTGAGAAGTCTCTCAAGTTCAGACGTGACCTGCAAGATCAGGGTCCCAAACTCAGGAGGCATATTGGAATCATCATACAGTTCCTCAAGCTTGTTCTGAGCCATGGCGATTCTGACGTCAATATCTTTACCCTTGTTCAGAAGCCACAGATCGACTGCGTCCTTAGCCCCCTTGCGAATA
>CAZMJD010000089.1:0-6820 GCA_964566385.1 uncultured Candidatus Poseidoniales archaeon
TTCCATAGATGGTGGGGCATGCATCTCCACGCGTGCCGAACATCTCATCTCCGAATCCATCGCTATCGGTATCGTTCCATTGTGTCAGGTCCGATGGGAATCGGTCGTCCTCATCTGGATATCCGTCATCGTCCTTATCGGACCATCGATCGGGATTCAAGGGGAACTTGTCGCCCTCGGTTCCGAATGGATTGTCTCCGTGTCCATCTCCATCCGTATCGTTCCATTGAGTCTGGTCGGTTGGGAATGCATCGTCCTCATCTGCATATCCGTCATCATCCCCATCTGCCCAACGGGTGGGGTCCAGTGGGAATTTGTCACCCTGTGACCCGTATCGATTGTCACCATATCCATCTCCATCGGTATCATTCCATTGGGTTGAATCATTAGGGAATGCATCGATCATTGCAGCTCCTGCACTCTGATTATCGCCATATCCATCTCCATCACGATCATCCCATTGCGTAGGCTCGTTAGCAAGGTCATCCCCATCATCGGACCATCCGTCATGGTCTGCGTCCGGGCACCCATATCGGTCCTGTGTGCTGTTCCCAGCGATCAGGGGACATTCATCTCCTTGGAATCCATTGAATTGATCACCATATCCGTCCCCATCGGTGTCAGCCCACTGACTCGATTCGTTGGGCAGGAAGTCCTGTGAGTCGGCCCATCCGTCGAAATCAGCGTCCGGGCAGCCAAGTGTGTTGTTCCTGTTCGACTCGCCATAGACACTTGGACAGTCATCTCCTTTGAATCCTGAGGTGTTATCCCCATAGCCATCGAAATCAGAATCAGACACTTGAGTGGGGTCGATGGGGAACCCATCGTTCAGATTCGATTGCCCATCACCATCTGTATCGAGACATCCATATCGGTCGAGTGTCGAATTCCCTGCCTCGAACAAACAGGCATCTGGCTTGTTCCCAAGAGTGGAGTCTCCGAATCCATCTGTATCTGTGTCATAGTTCTGTGTCGAATCATGAGGAAGTGCGTCGGCGAAGTGTCCGTATTGATCCCCATCGATGTCATAGGTTGCGAGTTCGATTCCCGCACTGTCTTCATCCGTGTATACACATGAGATGCCGAATTCCAAGGGGTGAAGTACCCCATTCCCACTTGCTATGTCGCGTGTACACATTCCATGATATGATTGGAACGATTCGATCCATGTACCGTTCTTGTGGAATGATGGACTCCATCGTGAGATATCTCCTGTCTTTGGACCGATGGTCGGTGACACGCTGCCATCCATCTCATCAGACCATCGAAGGTAAGGGCCATTAGCGGGAGTTCCCGCCCAGAACACCCCCCCGTGGACTCGTTCCACGAGTGCAAGCACTGCACCGTTCAGAGCCAGTCCATTTGTATTACTTGAGTCGAATTCCCATGTGTACACCCAATCAAGGGTTCCATTGTTCAATTTCGAGCCGATACTGATGATTGCTGGTTTTGTATTTCCCCAGTTGAAGTTCGATGTATTGCTACCATGATAGGCAATCTGGGCCGAAATCAGTCCGGTTTGCGAACTGCATGCCATCGATCGAGACTGCGCGACAAAGAACGTCGTGTTGTCATTTGTCTCGATATCCATGATTCTGAATCCAGATGATGCCGAATTTGATGCACATGGCTCTCTTCGAGTGGTGCGTACGTGATCGAACGATGAATTGAGAACGACATAATCGCCTCCAGCATAATTTCCAAGCGTTGCGAATCGAGTCCCATTCGGATGGTATAGATCACAGTAACTTGTTCTGAATTCGATATATCCTGAAATGGTGACGTCCAAGCTGTGGAATGCACACCAATTGCCAGTATTTCCCGTCCAAACTGAGTAAACATGATTCAGAACATGACCGGTGCGATTGAATTCAACGAGGATTCTGCATTTGGTCTGTGTTACTGCACAAGATGCATTTCCATTTGGAAATGATGCAGTTCCATCAACACATACGTCTGTCACAAACGTATCTGCTGGAGTATGTCTGACTAATTCATTCCCATCCCATGCAAATGCCGGTCCTTGGGAAACACTGCACCAACTTGCATTTGGGAACCAAGCATTCTGTAACACATCATGCTGGTCCCACGCAAAGAATGCACCTGTCCTGTCTGGAACAGAGACGTTGTAATTTGGAAAATCAAGCCGCATTGATGTGACTAACTGGTTGTTGTGAGAGGACCTGCCGCAAGCCATGCTGATCCAATCATCTGGATGTAGGACGACCAAGCATTTTCCGAAATGAGGGTCACCATCCGGGTCGGTGAAATTTGCTGGAAGGGGGATTGTTCTCTCAAGGGTGAGGTCTGCCAGTGAATAACTTCCCCTAAACCGATCATGATCCATACCTGATGGCGGAAATGAATAGACTCGAATCGACGCATTGACCGTGCCTAGATCCTCATTGATTCTCGGTGTTGTGAACAGCACAATGATGTCTCCATCATCGGTATGTGATATGAAATCAGGCTCACCATCATCATTATCTCCGCCATCAGAGAATTTCCTGAAGTCTGTGCGTAATCGCTCATCTCCCGTGAACAGTGATGCAGACGCCTTCTTTGACGCCTCTTTCACATCAGGGACATCACCAAGAATGGCCTCATCGCTCTCAGAATCAGTGGTCATCGAAGGCAAGGACAACAATGAGAACAGGAATAGAGATACTACGAACAAGGGTGTGTATCGCCTCTCCATGAACGTTGACTCGATGAAGCGATGATAATTGATTCGCAGCCTCATCGAAAAGGTGCAGCACCATGTTTGGTCATGCATACGCTCGATACAATACCACGCATACCGCAGTCAGGACCGCTACCTGAACGAGACGCCAAGCTCGCTTGTCGAATTTCTCAGGGCCGACCCGTTCACGATACAGTGAGACCAGATCAAAGATCCCAACCATGATTTTGGGCTTTGGTATCCACTTAGAATCATTTGCAAGTCATGTATTGCATCCATTCTCCATTCAATCTGAATCGAATCAGTCGACGAAGCAAGAGCACATCGATTCTGTGATAAGCACGACATACATGGTTCTGATGATGAAGCACAGTTCACGTCTTGTGACGTTAGGCGTACTGTTGTGCTTGATGTACGCCGCCGAACCCTTGTTCGGCCCAGATGCCGGCTCCTTATCGTCAGCTCTCGAAGCTCGATACACTGCAGCCCGGCAAGGTGATGACGGGAATGATGCGAATAATTCGTCCTCGAACTCCACGCAACAGAATGACACGACATCCGACAATGATACCGCTGATGATCCATCCGCAGAGCTCGACAGCGATGGCGATGGATTCAATGATACTCACGAGATAGAGTGCGGGTCTTCCGCGAATGACAACAATTCGATACCATCACACTTCGATTTTGATCTCGATACCATCTGTGACGCTCTGGATGACGATGATGATGGCGATGGTGCCTCCGATGAAGAGGAGCTCATTTGTGGGTCTGATCCTCTGAACACCTCATTCACACCATCATCCACTGATTTCGATGGTGATGGTCAGTGCGCTGGTCGAGGTGTGGATTCAGATGGAGATGGCTGGACTGATGAATGGGAGGTCGCCTGTGGCACCGATCCCCTGGATGAAGATTTCCGCCCACTTGACAAGGATGGCGATGGGGTCTGCTCCCTCTATGACTCTCAAGAGGTTGTGCAACAGACCTCTTCGGGACGTAGCCGTCGCGTCAATGCTCCGGCGTTCATCGATGCTGGACCTACTCTGTTGAACCGGATGATCAGCATCGCCTTTCATCCAATGACGGGCATTCTGGTCCTTGTGCTTCTGTTCACTTCTTCCCAATGGGGTCCGATGATCACCAAAGCTCGGGATCGCAAGTTCTAGATCAGCGAGAGTTTCTTGATAGGGGGTGCAACCCCTAGGTCCAGTCTGAATTCCTTGTTAGGTTCTGGATTGACGAGATTCTTCTTCTCTTTGCCGATGAGAGCCACTCGTGATGCAGAGACCTCTTCGAGGATCTCACGTCCGACAAGAGGTGCCAGCTTGCGGGCGAAGGCCATCACTTCTTCGTGTCGGGGCATGTTCGCTAACGACATCACTTGGCGTGAGTGACCGACGAAGACGTAGGCCTTCGCTTCGATGAAATCAGGATCTGCTCGGTTGTCCAAGGCAGCATACTCCTCGATTTGAGTCATGTTTTCACCTTTCACGAGTGTGTGTCGGCACACAGTCCTCGTATCGAGACTGGGTAGCAGGTCGATTGTCTCTTCGAAACGCTTCCATTGCCCACCGCCGAATTTTGGTTTGCACAATCGGTTCCAGACCTCTTCATTTGGTGCATCAACACTCACGTAGAGCTGTGTGGGTAGCGGATCGAGTTCTTCGAGGACCTTTGGGAGTGTTCCATTCGTGACCAGCATGGTCGTCATACCGTGGTCATGACAATGTTGGATGTATTCTCCTAATCGCGGATACAAGGTTGGCTCTCCGTTCAATGAGATGGCGACATGCTTCGGGGTTTGAGCCTCCTCCCATTTCTCCGTCTTCACCCGTGGGTCTCCTTTGAAACCGGTCAGGAGCCTGCGCTGACCTCGAACAGCCTCTTCCAACATCTCGAAAGGGTCATCCTTGGATGCCTCAAGACTGTCCATATGTGGTTCCCTCCAACAATATGAGCATGCGAGGTTACATTGATCGACCACAGGTGCCATTTGCAGACATCGGTGAGATTCGATACCGTAGAAGATGCCCTTGTAGCAGCTCCGATCACGCAGAAGACTCTCTTTGGTCCAGTGGCATGCCTTGACTCCTGCATGTTCTCCCACGAGGTGATAGCGTTGCTTCTGCAACGTTGCCTTCAGCTTGTCATCCACACTTTGGCGAAACAGCTCGGTTTGATGAGTTCATCGCCTTGCTTAGCAGTTGTTTTTTCTACCGAATTGTTGTGACGACAACGCGGGCATCGATTCAGTGGTGCTCAGGGTTAGGGGTGTCAGGCTGTGAAGGATGACGGACTCAAGCGCCAGATAGGCCTCACTGGAGTCATTGTGATTAGTCTCTCGGCGATGCTCGGCTCGGGCATCTTCGTTCTTCCAGCTCTGGCAGCCGAGAGCATGCGCACCAATGCAGCTGGATTCTGGCTTGCGTATGTCCTTGCAGCAACAGTCGTTCTTCCAGGTGCGTTGTCCAAGTCCGAACTCGGTACTGCCATGCCCTCATCGGGCGGGTCGTACACGTACCTTGAGCGCACCTTTGGACCTGGGATTGGTACAATCTCTGGACTTGGGCTATGGGCATCCTTCATGCTGAAGTCATCCTTCGCTTTGATCGGCTTTGCAGCCTACGTCGAGGTCTTCTCGCCGTCGATGAGTGATATCACCCTCAAAATGATCTCAACTGGCCTCATTATCCTCCTTGTTGGAATCAATATCGTTGGAGTAACCAAGGTCAAGAATCTACAGGTACCAATCGTTAGCATCTCTGTAGGAGCGATGGTGCTCATCTGTCTGTGGGGTTTGTTATTCAGTGATGCAGACCTTGGCCGTCCAGCTTCAGCAGCAGTGAACTCCTTCTCTACACCTACCACACTTGCTAGCACCACCGCTCTGGTATTCGTCTCCTATGCCGGTGTAACGAAGATCGCAGCCATAGCCGGCGAGGTCAAAGAGCCATCTCGGAACCTGCCCTATGGGATGCTTCTCTCTCTGCTCATTGCCACGGCACTATACGCTTTGGTCTCTTACACGATTGCTGCTGTCCTTGATGATGGATGGTGGATGGGCTCTGATGGCCATGTGATTGAGAATCCTGTGGCAGCTCTTGCAGAGGCTGTGGGCGGACATCTATTGGCACAGGTCATCTCAGTTCTCGCAGTCCTAACGATGGTATCGATGGCTCTTGCAGGAATCCTAGCATCAAGTCGTTTCGGTTTTGCTATGGCTAGAGACAACCTCTTGCCGACTGCCTTGGAGAATGTGCATGTTCAGTACAACAGCCCTCATGTGGCAATCATGCTGACTGGAATGATGATGGCTCTTGCAATCTGGTTGCTCGATGTACATGCAGTTGCTGAGTTGGCTTCGGGATTCAAGATCATGATTTTCATGCTCATCAACATCTCAGTGCTGGTCCTTCGCCAAGCCAGGGAGAGTCATACGTGGTATCGTCCGGGCTTCTACTCTCCATTGTATCCTCTGTTCCAGATCTATGGCATCTTCGGAGGACTTTTCCTTCTCATCTTCATTGGCCCGAAAGCCCTAGTCGGTGCTCTCTCAGCCCTCGTGTTAGGGCTCATTGTGTATCTGATGTATGGACGAAAGAATGCCAAGATGACGATATCTCCATGGAAGACCTTGCAGACCATGTTGAATGACCCCGAACGTGCTAAGCATGACGTGCGTGAAGCCGCCTTTACCGAGGCAGATGTAGGTCGCAAGGATCACATCAATCTGTATGAATTCATCAATGCGATGGAGGCTCTGGGATATGTGGATCAAAGAAGGAACTTGCGTGAATTATTCCATGCTGCTGACTCCGACTATAGGGGTTACCTTGTGCTCGATGAATTCCTAGCTCAGGTGGACTATGTGCATGAGAGTGAGTAACACACGTGGTCAAGGTTGACATACCTCAGTATAAGCCGCCTTCCAATGATGGGTGTCACCGACCCTGACGCCCTTCGTGATCGCCGCCTGTTCAGGTTTGGGGGCTTTGTTCACGACCGCCGCGGCATCGTCATCGTTCTCAGTATCTTATTAGGGGCCGGTCTTACCTCATTTGCAGCGATTGGTCCAGATTGGGCAGAATCTTGGGGTGAGGAGAATGTCGAATCCGTTGCAGCAATCGAAATTGT
>CAZMJD010000090.1:0-6725 GCA_964566385.1 uncultured Candidatus Poseidoniales archaeon
TTTTTGATTGCTGAGTTCCTCCCATGTCGGTAGCGCCGCTCTCCTACGTTCAGTCCCATCCGATTCGATGAAATATACTCCATGACTCTAAAGAGCGAAGACAACGGTATCTCCATGAGTAGTCATTGCCAATGGTAACCTATCGATTGTTCGTGACCAATTCGCACCTTCCACTTGTGGAACTGGGCGCTGGCGTCTGAGCATCCACCTTCGTAATTCATCCCGTGGGATTCCCTCGACGATTCCCTTAGTGCTATCGAGCCAAGCCATACGGCCAATGGCCATCTCGTTCTCAATCCAGAAACCGACGATGTCATCCCCACATATCGTGAGCATCTCGATGAAACCTGGAAAGGGCCGTGCAGGACCATCAACGATTTCAAATGTCTCAGGATCTAAGCGGACAAGATCACCATCGAATGTGGTGGCAATGATTGACTTTGATCCACGTCGGAGGCGTGCCGGGGCGACAGGTAGGCGACGCTCAGACATGACTGGTGCGTTGCTTTGAATCTCATGAATCCTCCCTCAGTTATGTTCGGTATGCTCATGACCGAGGCCCTAGTCAGTGCAATGTGCACCGTCTTCTCGTTGTCTCAAGAGGTGACATCGCGTCAGTTCGTCTTGGTGAAGCCTTGCTCAAGGCGACACGCTGGGAGGAAGTCTCGGTTCTTGAGGATGGGCAGATTTACCGAGCAGGTCCACACAGGATGTGGTGGCTACAGGATCGAGTCCTGCACGAGGATCTCATCGACGAGCGATTCTATGCCGGGACGGGCTTCAAAGCCGATGAAGTGTTGTTCCTATCGCGTCATGCTGCCGCCTCGGGCAGACCTTGTCTGACAGTACATCCAATTGGTGTCCTCGATGCAGGGCCGCCAGATGTTCAACCTCAATATGGGGGCCGACGAGGTCATTGCCCACCTCCAGCTCGTTCATTCTCACCTTGGCTCGATCTGCTTGAGGCGATGGGTCGGAAGAATGGGTTCCCCGAGGGTTTCACATCAAGTGCTGAAGCAACTCACCATGGGCCTTGGTTGACAACTCCGTCCATCTTCATCGAGGTCGGGTCAGATCTTGCTGCATGGGAATCCATTCCTCCTGCTGCCTTCTGGGCAGATGTCCTTGCTCTAGGTCTTGGATTCACTGACACAGAGGATGTAGCTTTGACGCCACTCGTGGATCGTGTTCGCAACCCTCCTTTACTCCCGATGCTTGTAGGCATCGGTGGAGGACATTATGCAGTCCGCCATAGCGATGTGGCAAGGAAGCATGAGGTGCTGCTTGGTCATATTGTACCTAAGTGGGCTTTTGGGGATGCCCGTGAGGATGGTTCCTTCGATCCAGAGCATCTGCTCACGTGTCTTACTGCAGCGGTCACAGCGACTCGTTTGGTCTCTGAGGGCCAGGAGGTTGTAGCATACCTCGATAGAAAATCCATGAAGGCAGCTGCCCGACAACAGATTGCCAGTGGCCTTGATGAGCTTGGTGTCCGACTGATTCGGAGCAAGGATCTCATACCTAGAGAACAAGTCTATGCTTCGGAATCATGAAATGATTCGGTGGTGAGACCCGCTGGGGGAACTCATGGGTTGGTTCGACCGTTTGCTCGTGCGTCTGACCATCGCTAGTCCAAGATTCTTCATCCGCTGGGTATCGAATCGATACATTGCAGGTACGACGACAACAGATGCGATTGGAGCGATTGAACGCCTCTCTGAGAAAGGATGTTGCTCGACAGTGGATGTCCTTGGAGAAGAGGTGGATGACCTGGAAGGAACTGAGTATTTCCAGACAGTCTATCGGACGATGATCGAAGCCATCAGGGACAAGAAATATGATGCCAATCTATCGATTAAACCCACTGCGTTTGGAATCCATCTTGACGAGGCTGAAGGAATGAATGCCATTGAATCACTCATTCGTGTAGCGGATGAGGCTGGCCTCTTCGTTCGGCTGGACATGGAGGATCACCATGTGACTGATGTCACCATTGCGGTCATTGATGAGATGCGCTCGAGAGGTCTTTTCAATGTGGGTACCGTACTGCAATCTCGACTTCATCGCACCCTCGATGATATCACTGCCCTTTGTGAACGGCATGGACCTGATGCTGACATTCGTCTGTGCAAGGGTGTGTATCTGGAACCTTCAGAGGTCGCGGCTACGGATAAAGGAGAGATCACTGAGCGCCTAAAAACGTCAATCACTCTTGCTCTTGAAGGCGGTGCCTACACAGCTATTGCAAGCCATGATGATGAGGTCATCGATCATGCTCTGACCGAACTCTCTCGTCTTGGGATGGGGCCTTTGATATCTGATCCAAGGACTCCTGCGGCGACAGCAGGCCCCGGAAAGGGACCTGGGTATGAGTTCCAGATGCTCCTGGGTGTGCGCGGTGATCTTCGAAAGCGATTGATATCTGCTGGACACAGAGTCCGAATCTACGTCCCCTTCGGTGAACAGTGGTATGAATACTCGATACGTCGCTTGAAGGAGAACCCAACCGTTGCTCGACACATTGTCAAGGCACTTCTACTACCATGGACGAATCGTCCATAGCCGATACATCATCGTCGTCTTGAGAGTGCGTGGAGGAAGATTCTACGAATCATATATGCTGGTTCAGATCCACGAAGTTTGCGTCCACGACCAGTATGGATGGTTCGCAACATCCACAGTCCGCGTGGTGTCTCAATGGTCGCATCTGCAGTGAATACTGTTTCAGGTTCGACAGTCCAGATCTCCGAGGTCGAAGTATCTCCCTTCGTGTATGTCACTTTGATTCTCACGATGTCTGTTCGCACCGCCCACAATCTGCGAATCTCTCTTGCAGGTGCTTCAATGAGGTCATGAGTTGAACTCTCGATGCGTCGAATCTCCCACCGTTGTTCATCGTGTTCGAATTCATCTCCAACTGCAATAATCTCATCATCATCGACCGAGATTGAATCAGTGTGCGATTCTGCTCCGTCACTCAGAGTGATGAGGACCTTGATAGCTCGTGGTGGTCGAAGTTCGACCACGTGCACCGATGAGCACGTTTCACAACGAACCCTTACATCGATCCCATCTCCCTTGCCGCGCTCTGCAATGACCTGGTGCAGTCTCTCTTCCCCATCTAGGCAGGTGTTGCACTGGACCAGAACGAGATCCTCCTCGTCCTCGCTCTCTCCAAGAGATTCATCGACCACGCACGTCCGAGCATCGCTTCGTTCTTGAGTGAGTGGGGTGCCCTCGATGTGTGGAATCACCAGATACGGCCCATGAGGCCCTTGCCGCTTTGCTGCAGCGTCATGATTCCCTCCAACGTGAGATCCCACCTGTTTCATCTGCCATTGCTGAACAGGCCCGACATATGTCCCTTCCACTTCCTTCCACTTCGATATGCAGACGAATTCGCGACATAGTGGTCCGATTTCGTCCAGAGAGACTGCTCGAGGTGAACGCAAGCATCGGTTTGGTGACGTCGTGGTTGCTTGATGCTCACGAGCATCACGGATTTCATCCTATTTCGCATCACGTCCTCGATCGTGGTGGTAAGTTCGGGGTCATACTACAGCGTTTGATTGGCCGATTCGGCTCACCTGAACATGTACATCTATGCATAGCAGAATATGATGCTCTGCTGGCTGAGTCGAGGGCAGCTCAGGCACTTGCAGATTCAGGCTCACATCACCTTCCTAAGGAGGTCGACATGGTCATCGTTGATGTCATGTCACACCCCGACGTCTCAGATGTCTTAGTTGCATTATCTCATCTGAGGAAAGGTGGTTTGTTGGTCGTGGTAGAACCTCATGAGCCTCCTGAGGATGCAAGCAAGGATGACCCCTCTGTGATCAAATTCCAATCGTGGATCGATCTAATCCACCGCGAGCATGATCAGCGAGCCATTGCTTTCGTCCCTATCACAGGTGGCGTTCTCGTAGGTATGCAGGGTTAGGGCGTTGATGAAAGCAGATTGGGTACCGAGAGTTGTCCATAGCCAAGCGCATCATCATGTCCATCAACACCCGTGCTGGAGTCCATGAGCCAATCTTTGATGTTCTGGATTGTGTCAGATCCCCCTTGTGCTCCATCGTGCTGTAACTCTGGATTGGCCTGCAGCAGCCGAGCCATGCCAGCTGTCACAAAAACAGTAGCTGCACTCGTTCCATTGGCTTGGCCAAAGTTACTCCCATAGAGTATGGGGACATCGACAGCAGGTGCAACCACCTCGGGTTTTCGATGAGGGTCCTCCCTAGCGAAGAGTTTGGGTGGGAAACTGAACCAGTCTGCCTCGTTATCGCCACGATTGCTCTTCTCCCACGAGGTGCCATCCAGATGGATGCCACCTACGCTGATGACGCGCTCGATCGAACCCGGATAAGCAACGTCTTCTCCCTCGGCAGTTCCACCGTCGTTACCTGCAGCAGCCACGACGATGATTCCATTGTCGAGCGCTTCATCAATAGCATCTTCACTTTCATCACCTGTGAGAACACCAGGTAGTATGTTGTCCGCTCCACCAAGGCTGAGGCTGATGATATCAGCGCCGCGTTGTGAACACCAGCGTACTGCCTCTGCCAATGTGTTGTCCCCACTGCTTCCATCTGCTCCAAGCGCCTTTGCCACCAGCAGGTCAACTCCCTGTGCATGGCCTTCGAGCACTTCGTCTGCGACGAGGATGCCTGCCATTGCTGTACCATGTCCGTGGTCATCGTAAGGTGAACCTCGTCCATCGATGGCATCGAACCATTGTATCGAGCCGGAAAGATGGTCCAGTGATGGGTGCGTCAGGTCGATACCAGTGTCTACTATGCAAACAGCAACACCTTGTCCAGCCTGTTCATCTGCACTGAGCCCGACGAGGGTGGCATACTGGTTGTGCCTTTCAACGAGACTGGCTGCCTGAGTCAGGTAACCCAGCCATCCGACAGTCATCAGTAGGACCAGTGCACTGACGCACAATGTCAGGACGCGTGGGTCTCGGAGGACTTCAAGCGCTCCACCCTTCTCAGTGCTCTCCACGGTCAGCCATTGCCCGCCTGCTTTAGAGACTATGACACGATGCCTCACCATGCATCGGTGGTCGGGAACAGATCGATGGCAGCTGTAACTGTGCCACAGGCTGTGCAAGTGTGCTCAACAGGAGCCTTTGTCCCACAGTATTCACACTCCATACCCACAACCACCACGCCTTTGCACGTTTCTTTAGGGCATGGAGCACTGACATCTCCATCCTCTGAACGAGTCATAGGTGCTGCTGCCCAGCAATCTGGACAGGCGGCCCCATCTCCTCGCTTTGCTGCGGCCTTCTCTTCGTCGATCTCCCTTGCCTTATCGGTCGACAGATCGGTTGTCGATGTACCTAACATGAGTTGTGGATACCATAGAATGGTGACCATGGTAAGAACTGCTGAGAATGTGAACAACAGGTGCCCCAAGATGTTCAGCATGCCTCCAGTCGGCCGACTGGCGACATAGCGTCCTCCCAGCCACGTTGCGAGCAGGGCACACACTCCCCAGATGATGAGCAGGCTGCGCCAACCGAGCAGGTCATGGTCGATTCTCGCTTCTTCCATCTTACGGGCATCTTCTGAGTGATGGGCCGCATTGATGTGAAGGTTGACGGTATCTCCTACCGCTCGGTTGAACATCGTCAATCCGAACATGAGGAGGAGGACTGCCAGTCCCACTCCCATGAATCCACTGAATGAACCTCCTGATGGGAAGGATGGAGCGTGAGCAAGAGCCGAGGCCAGGGCTAGTGCAAGTGCTGCCCATGCACCTGCTAGAAGTGCCATCTGGCTGCGTACCAGGGGGAACATCAGCCACAGGCCGGTGAAGAACCATGCCCAAAGCCCTAAGCTGATGAGCCATTGCAGAATGGATGCCATTGAGGCGTCAAGAAGGCCTGTGAAACCGATTGACGTCGTGTCTCCTCCACTGCTGATCTCCCCGAAGATATCGACAGCACCCAGGAAGGCGGCCACAGCTCCAATGATGACCAAGCGCAGATGAGCACCCTTCCAATCGACCAGAGCAACCCTGTACATGTGGTTCCAATGTGTGATGAGATTGTGTCCGAGACGCCGTGGACTGCGGTCGGGATACACCCATGTCTCTGAGAGACGTGGCATAGAGGCCATCACTACCTCTTCCCCAGTGGGTGCGGTCACAAGATGGCGTGGTGCTGCCGGCCAATAAGCGCAACGCCATTCCTCTCAGATGCAATGCTACTCCACAATGAATCAGGAGCCACCGGCGGGAATTGAACCCGCGACCTCCGCCTTACCAAGGCGGCGCTATACCGCTAAGCCACGGTGGCGCAGGCCGTCCACTGATGAGCACATTTTGACGCTTCCGTCGAGCGATGCTTTGATGTGAGTACCTTCTCAGCCCGAATCGAGCCGAGGTCGCATAGCCAGGTATTGCGCGTGACTGGAAATCACGTGGGACCCGTCCCTCGGGAGTTCAAATCTCCCTCTCGGCGCCATCTTCTGAGAGTACAAGTCCCTCAGTCGTCTCTTGTCAACAGGAACATGCCGAGTCCGAGAATGATTCCTGTTGCACACATTGCTCCTCCGAATTTCAGGTAGACTGCCGAATCCACTCCACTGGATTGCTCGGCCTCCCTTCTTCCAGAGGCTGTCTGATTCTCTTCATTCTCAGCGACAGAGTTAGCCGATGTGCTTTCATCGACTCCTCCTTCGGATCCCGGAACATTCTCTGTGCTGTTCGCT
>CAZMJD010000091.1:0-6661 GCA_964566385.1 uncultured Candidatus Poseidoniales archaeon
ATTCTTTTAATCTGGGAGGTCCATTTGACTGGAGAGGCCATCTGGGGAGCTAATTGAGGAAGAATGTGTTCCTGAGCCCGGCCTTCACCTTCCATAGGGTAGAATTCTCCATCGAAGTTCGCGGTGATTGGAAGCTCAGGAAGGCCCATTTCAAGGTCTTCCAAGAATCTGTGAAGGGGAGCAGAGGCAGGGGCTACAATACGTGAATGGAATGCATGGCTGGTCTGAAGTAGAACGCACGGAGCACCGAGCTTCGTGAATTCGGCAACCGCCAATTTAACCGGCTCGGTCTCACCTGCAATCACCGTCATGAGAGGGCTGTTCTCATTGGCTGCAATGACATATCCATCGATGCTTTCAATCACCTCAAGAACGGTGGCATGCGGGGCAGTGACTGAGGCCATCAGTCCTGCATCTGGCACATCGATTGAACCCATCTCAGTACCGCGGGCAGCAGCCGCTCGCAGCGCATCATGCATCGTGAGAATACTTGACCGCATCAGAGCAGCATACTCGCCGAGGCTATGTCCTGCAACCATATCAGGAATTTGTCCATGATCCTTGAGCACGGAGTCGATGGCAAGATCTGCAGTGAGCATCGCAGGCTGTGTATATTCAGTGCGTTTGAGCATCTCCTCTGCTTCAGCTAGTTCCTCTTTGGACAACTCGGAACGAAGTACAAACTCTGATAATGTCGCACCACCAAGAATGTCAACCATCGTCTTATCTGCCCGAGTCCAAACATCTGCTGCGGACTGGAAACGAGAACTGAGTTGCTTGGTCATGCCAACCCATTGGCTTCCTTGACCTGGATACATGTGGACGGTTTTGGCGTCTGCTAACGGTGGGTCCGTTGAGATAATGATGCCCTGCGCAGCCAGCATGGGCCACATAGCGGGTTCTGACAACCTAGATTGTGTGAGTGCAGACTTCTTCTCAAACTCAGCCCACGAGGTTGCAACCAGTGCCAATCTAATTCCAGTGGGACTGAATGATTGAGAGGCATTGGTCAGAGCCTGACTCAATCTTCGCCCACATGGGTCATCATCAAACGTCGGCCCTTTGGACGGGTCAAGAAGATCCTGTGTGACCTTGTCAAGAAGTGAAGAAAGAGAAGGGACGTCGTCCGCCGAAATAAGGAGAAGACCTCCCTCTACCTCCTTGAGAGCATCGTGAGACAAGGAAGGTGTAGCTGAAGAATCAAGGATACTATCGACATCCCGTGATGGGGGTGCTGAATCACTCGAAAGAACGCGGGCACTAGCATCGCGAGCTGCTGCCCATTGCTGGGCCACAGGGGCATGATGGACAGCATCGAAACTCTCCACCAGAACCACCCAATTTGTACCACCAAAGCCGAAAGAAGAGACCTGAGCTCGAAGCAGAGAATCACCCCCGGCAGATGACCAATCCCTAGGAGAGGTTACAATTTCCAGAGGGAGAGTGGCCCAATCTACAGTTGGATTTGGGTCCTTGAAGCCAGCAGATGGAGTGATTGTCTCGTGCTCCATGCAAAGTAGGATTTTCAGAAGACCCGCCATGCCAGCCGCTGATTTGAGATGTCCTATCTGTGATTTGATCGAACCAACACCTGCGCGAGTGCCTCGACCTGCATGGACATTGGCAAGTACTGAAAGTTCGGTAGCATCGCCGACCTTAGTCGAGGTGCCATGAGCTTCGATATGATCAATCATGTCAGCAGTCCATCCTGCTTGGCTGAGAGCTCGATGGATGGCCCTAGACTGCCCTAGTTCACTCGGGGCAGTGATGCCTTTGCCACGACCATCGGATGATGCGCCTATGCCTCGAATGACCCCATGGATGGTATCACCTGCTGTGATAGCATCATCAAGACGCTTGAGGACAAGGGCGCCTGCACCCTCACCCATCACAAAGCCATCTGCAGACGCATCAAATGGACGACTATGGGTTGCTGAAAGAGCACCAATGGCTGAGAACTTAGCGAATGTACCTGGATCCATGGCCCGATCTGACGCTCCGCAGACCATGACATCGACCTGTCTTGCATGCAACATATGTGAAGCGTCCAGAAGCGCGGCCATCGTGGTTGCACACGCGGCGTCAGTGGTGTAATTCGGGCCATTCAAGTCGAGAAGGTTGGCAACACGACCTGCTACGACATTAGCGAGTTCACCTGGCATCGTGTTCTCGTCGATACGTGGTGCACCTTCAGTAATCGATTCAATGAACGCACTGCTCGCCTCCACTGGGAGGCCATGTTCGACAGCATGTCGAGCGAATGAATCAGCCCATATTCGAACATTTGAGGTATTTCGGTTCTCCCCACCAAGCGCATTTGCGAACACTACGCCTGTACGGGAAGATGGAAGTTCACGTCCACCATCAATGAGATAACCGGCGTCTTCCAGCGCGGCTGCGCTGACTGTCACTGCCCAAAGTTGGCACGGATCTATCTGAGGAAGACTATTCGGTGGAATACGGTAGCGACGCCAGTCAAACTCAAATCCTTCTACAAAGGCACCAATCTTGGCATACGTCTTCCCCTCAGGGACTGTGCCCGGCCCATCTTCGGACCAAAAATCACCAACGGACCAACGATCTTCAGGAAGTTCACGTATGCTAACTCTACCTGTGATTAGGCTCTCCCAAAAGGCCGCAATATCCGGAGCATCTGGAAGAAGGCAGGCTCGACCGACAATCGCTATCGGCTCAAATGGGCCTTGCTCATGATCATTCACAACCATTGCATCACCGATCCGGGTCCATAGCGCTCTCAGGCACCATGATTGAGGAGTAGCCAGCATCGACATGGATTATCTGAGAGGTGACGCCTGACGAGAGGGGACTGGCCAACCATGCCGCCGCTCCGGCCACATCATCTTGAGTAACATTTCGACGAAGAGGGGCGTTGTTCTCCACATGGGAAAGAATGGAATCAAAGCCGGGGACTCCTCCAGCTGCTAGCGTCTTGATGGGACCTGCGCTGATTGCATTCACTCTGTGACCATCCGGTCCTAGACGTGCGGCCAACTCTCTGACCCATGCTTCCAAGGCAGCTTTATTGATTGACATCGAGGCATAATTTGGAACATAACGAGTTGAAGCGGCATAGGTCAACGTGACCGTAGATGAATTCGGATTGAGATGTGGCAGCGCATGCTTCAAAACTCGTTGTAGGGAATGTGCTGAGACAGTCATCCCGGCATTGAGTGACTCATCATCAACGAAGAGAAGTGGGCGGTCGTACGTGCTACGTGGAGCCCAGCCGATTGCGTGAATGAGAATATCTGCTTTCTCGCCGGGCCGTTCAGCTTGCCAAGAAGAAAAGAATTCACCCGTAGTCTCCTCTTGTGCAACATCCATTGGGTAAGTTCCTTGAATGGCGTCGAGTTGATCACGCAACTGAAAAATTCGTGACATGAATCGCTTCTGGAATCCGAGATGAATGCTACATCCTGCTTCAGCTAGCCGCTTACAGATGGCCCAAGCGATGGAATCATCAGACGCAACCCCAAAGACCAGTGCAGTTTTTCCACCAATACCGAGCATGATATCACCCCTGTTCACGGGACTCAGGAGTGGCGATGTATGACGGTTGCCCCTAATCGTGACAACCATCTCTCAAACGGGAAGAGTATTCAAAGTCCGAGTTCTGCTTCAAGATCATCGAATTCACTACTGATTTCAATTACTTCCTGAGGGAGAGAGGAGGTTTCATCCTCGACCTGATCAAAGTCATCAAGATCATCCAAATCGTCGAGCTCCAGATCATCTAAATCATCTAGATCACTGAAATCAAAAGAGGTATCACCGACTGAAGCACTCCCAGAATTACGCTGAGCAGCGAGCTTTCTTGGGCGACGAGCTACAGTGACAATCACGATCAGAAGTAGAATCGCAGCAGCAGAAGAGCCGATGAGAACACTAGGGGGTAAGGACCCACCACCTAACCCTCCCGAAATTGTCAATCCACCTTCATTCACAGGGGCATGGACCATGACATCGACTCCAAGAGTCACTGCGCTCTGAGTACCACCATTAGCACTCTTAACAACAATTGAGATGGGGGCGGCCGCATCTTCATCCGTAGCACTCTGCAATTCAAGAACTACGACCATGATCAAGATGCTGCTAGCCTGCTGGGGAGGATCTCCAGCCTGCAATGAGGCAGTCATTGAACTCACAAGAATCGGGTCACCAACAGTCTGTTGGAAATCTAAGTTGACGCGGTGGAGGACCGATCTCAATTCACCACTCTTGGACTTCACGGTGCTCTCAAGTTCATTCGTGTTCACTTCAACACTAATGTCATCATCATCAATCGCCTGATTTTCGATAACCAGAGCAATATATCCAACTGATGATTGATCATAACCTCCCGATGGGACAATCGTCTCTATGCCAAAATGTGGGGCCTCAGGAACTGGTCCGACATGAATCGTTGCAGCACTTCTTGAGGGATTATCCAAAACCTCATCCACCGCATCACCAGGTGTGCCCTTCTGCCAACTAGCAGAATTGGTTGAAGGAAATACACCGACACTGAAATCAGAATCGAGAGGTACAGTGATAGTCACGTCATCTTCTGTTTTCTGCTGAGAGGGATTGGGGATAACCAATTGATCACCTATTAGAACGAAGTCAGTAACGGCGACTTCAATTTTGTAATCATATGAATCGCCATTGACGCCATCACCATATTCTGGGTCGAATCGAATCGGATGCCCGACTTCTTCGTTAGCTTGCAGAGTGATGTTCTCGCTTTCTGGAATCCCGAAGTCTTCAGCCTGTCCTGCTGAACCATCCACTGTATGCGTGATTTCGACTTCAACTGTGTACGCATTTGGGTTATTGATCGTGCAAGATAGTGTCTGCGCAGAACGTTCGGTAAGGGTCAGTTGCTCCAATGAGCAATCAACCTCAGCAGTGGGAAAGAGGGCCGGTTGACCGGGTTCGACCTGTGCCGATACGGGTAACATCAAAGCGAACATCGTAGCCATGACGACGAGCGCCGAGCGCTGGTTCACAAAGGACTCTCATACACTCATGCAACATTACACTGACGCTCTCAGGGACTGTCATCGGCCGGTCCGTACAATCTATCGGGGAGGTCAGAGTGAGTGGACCACAGGACTTTTTCTTCAACACCAAGCTCAAACAAGGCCTGTGTGCGCCGAGGCACCGTTTTTGGACCAAGAACAGCACCAGGGCGGCGGGGATCATCCATGTAATCAGTCTCAAGAAGAAATGGAGCAGACGGATGAGACTCTATCTGTTCCACCAATACAGGAAGGTCACCACTGCCAAGGATGATGCTGGGAACAAAACCATGTGTCTGCTCACCAATCAACGCAGGTGCGTGATGTCGAACTACTTGATTGATCGGTGGCCCATGAAGCCTGACAATCGGTTCAAGATCTGCGTAGACTTCCTCGAAGCCACTCTCAACATGGAGCTGAACGGTTGCTCCAACCTCCTTAGCGATGCTCAAAGCTTCGACAAATGCCTTTTCACAGGCTTCGTGGACTTCATTCTCAACAATCCAATGCGGTCGACCTATCTCACCGATTCCTACACACTCACCTTCCTCAAAACGCTCAGCAGCAATCTCTACTGAACGACGATGGATCTCACACGCAGATGCCAAGGATTCTGAATCATTATCAGCACCTAGATGGGAAGCCAAGTGCGGGATGATTGCAGGATGGGGCCCCAATAGAACCCTTACGCTGAGGTTGGTTTCTTTACGTACACGATCAGCAATGGCAAGGGTCTGGTCGTAAGCCTCATTGATCTGGACTTCGTTCCTTGGCAAATCAGTGAAGCTGGGGACGTGCACAAGAATGAGATCTGTACCCCCTGAGCGCTCGAAATCTCGAGCCGCATCTACACCGCGTCCATCAATTCGTAGATGGAAGTGATCATCGAGAATGGGGCCAGACCACACCTCATCCACCCAAAGACGTCAGGCTCCTCACATGAGATCTAAGTTCTCGACTCAGGCGTCGAGCAAATATTGAGAAAGTCATGCTCGTTGTTGCCGATGGCACGATAACTCGACCATTTGACCAGATGATAGCTTCAACACCGGTTTTTTCGTCCTCAACACGCACAGCGTCCAAACGTAAATCGAGTTCTGCATCATCACGCAACACCTTGAGAATCACATCTTGATCGATATGGCCACCAAGGTCAAACCACCCTGTCACAGGGCCGTGTTCAGAGATAATATCTGCATCTGATCTACCTAGACCAAGCAAGAATGAAGAGGCTGCCGCCCGAGCCACATCGTACTTTCTTGCTCCATGCACAAGAATTCGTCCGATGTCATCGATGATCATCGTCAGGCCCATGCGAGCATCTGGATGAACCACGAATCCACCTGTAGGCTCAACACCAAGCAACTGAGCTGCAACAGGAAGGATCAGAGGAGGATTAGGCGTGAATCGGAACAATTGCCCGGAAATGTGAATCTCAACCATTACTCTCCCCCCTTTCTTCATCTCCAGAGAATGGTTCTATCTTTTCGGGTTTCGGATGTTGTTCGAGTGCAGACAGGATATCTTGGGTCCAAGGAGCGACTACGGGGACGAGAAGTCGGGGGTCATCAGTTCCATCAGCAGCTGATCTGAGCCAAGAGAGACTACCACGTAACCGAGCTGCGAAGCGCTCGTCACGT
>CAZMJD010000092.1:0-6624 GCA_964566385.1 uncultured Candidatus Poseidoniales archaeon
GTAAACCGGTACCAAGCCATCAATTGATGTGCTGGCGTCATTTCCTAAATGCATGCAAGATGGAAATGAGCGACCAACAAGGTTCGTACGTGATGAACACCCGGCTACCCAAGCAGTGTTGGAATGGACGTTTGAACGGGATGTTGCCGACGCACGACAATTGCTTGACTGGTTAGCACATGCATCTACTGTGAAAGACAAGAGGGCTTTACTTGATCATATCAGGGGGCTTCTTGTGGAACTCAACACAGTGGTTGATGCCTTAGCAAGAGGCGACTGATTGATGGAACAATACGCCATTGTTATTTGTGGGGGGTTGAGCCATCGGATGGAATCCGATAAGGCGTTGATCGAATACAATGGAACTCCGATGATCATTCATCACGTTCAGGCCTTTCTTGAGCAGGGTTGGAATGTCGTCGTTGCTGGAGTTAATGAGAGAAGATTGAATCATCTCAAAGGGATGGATATCACAACGATTTCAATAGAGGATGAGCGAGGAAAAAAAGGTCCTGTTCGCGGGATACTGTCGGGATTAGGAGTTATTCCGAACAATGAGTGGGTACAACTCTCGCCTTGCGATGCGCCCCATCTCATTGACACCATCATGAGGATATCAGAGATGGGGGATGAAAGGAGGATTAGAATGCCGATTTGGAAAGAAGGGGATGAATGGACCCGGGAACCACTTTGGGCTTCTGGACCAAAAGACATGCTCCTGGATGCAATACTCGAATATGAAGGACCACTGTATAAGAGATTCAGGGAGGCTGGATGCACTGAACAAATAATCTCCGTTCCTCACCACATCTCTTCTTTGAACACAAAAAAAGAGTTGAGGGTTGTTGAAAATGCAATCACGGGGGAAGACGAAGGTCGATCAATTCATCGACAGATGTGAGTGGGTTTTGAGTGGCGATGGAATCCAAAACTGCAGGATAGAGAATATGCTCTTGGGTCTGAATTCGTGAAAGAAGTGTTGCTTCAGTGTCTCCATTTTCCACAGGTACTGATGCTTGAGCGATAATCGAACCCGTATCGACGCCCTCATCAACATGATGAACAGTGCAGCCCGATCGTGAGGTTTTTGCTTCTATGGCATCTTTGGCAGCATGGGCGCCTGGAAAATCTGGCAAGAGACTAGGGTGGATATTGATGAGATGGCCGAGGTGGCGGCGAATGAACCATGGGGTGAAAATTCGCATATAGCCTGCGAGAACAACGAGTTCAACATCATGAGAATCAAGACATGAATCAACTGCCATTTCATGTGCAACACGCTGTGCGAGAGATGTAGGGGTTAAAGGAGGACTAAAATCCGAGATGATGGTGATTTCGTTGGCTATCTGTTCGGCTATTTCATCGGGGTGGGGAGGTATTTGTATTGCTTGAGATGGAATTCCATATTCCTTAGCAATGCTGAGCCCTGCGGCATCTTTGCGATCCGATATGACAACTGTCGTGCAATGGTGGCAGTCTGGCTGCTGTTGGCTGATAATGATGGAAGACATATTTGATCCACGACCAGATATGAGAATGCCGATCCTGAGAGGTTGGCCGGGGCTTCCCAGACGTGGAAGAGGGCCAGGCCAACGAGTTGTGTTGTATATGCCCGTCACCAAAACGAGGGATGCTCTCGGAGGTTTTCAAGAATAGCGGGCCTATTATTGAGAAATTTATGAAACCGAAAATGGTTTTTTAGGTTCATCTAAATTTATACAGTTGGCCATCGGGGAGTGGTTTAGAGGCACTTGAATGGAGCGTTTAGAGACCATTGATGAGGTCGTCGAAAAATATTGCATAGCTAGCGATTCGATCAGGAGTCGGTTCTATGTGGGCCTAGGTACGTTATTTCTCGGATTTGCTGTCATAGGCATCTGGATTCCTGGTTGGCCTACGGTTTCTTGGGCAGTTCCTGCAGCATTTCTCTTTTCAGTATCTAATGAAAAAATGTTCAGGTTAACCTTGACGAACCGTTACTTCGGACCGGCAATGTTCGAATACTACGCTACAGGGAAAACCATTCCTCGCCACGCAAAACGAATTGTTGTGGGGTTGATTGCCCTGATGTCTTGGACGTCTGCATTCTTCGTCTGGTACGTATCAACAAAAGGTGAGGGGGTGCTCTTTGACCCTAGTTCCTGGAATGGAGCGGATCCTGGTTTCGGAGCTACCAGTATTCTCTTTGTGGGTCTGATAGGGATATGGTATGTTGGCTTTCGAGTCCCCAGTAGAGTGTGAACAGTCGTCTTCATTCATCAACAGGGGTGACAACGGCAGGCCCCATAATACGAGGTATAGAATCCAATTGAGCAATGATGACTGGAGGTGGAGAATCCTTGCGAATGAATAGTGGATGTTCCCAGTCCACGATTAACTGAAGGTCGTTCGCCTCTACCACTCGCCCCACAATAAATTGGAGGTCGACACTGGCGTGAATGACATCACCAGGGGCAAGAATGCGCTTTTGGAATGGTGAAGTTTCAAGTTGCAAAATAGAACGCACATGTTTGTCAAGCGCCATCGGAATCGATGAGTTGGTGCGCTTGTCTTCAACAGGTGGATGAACAATGATTGTGCTTCCCGTCAAATGCTCTTCCTTAGTGTTTCGAAGGGCCAGTCCCACCCGGTCACCTGCAGTAGCAACTTCAACATCGTCGTCCATCACTTGCAATGATTTAGCGCTCCCTATCCCATTGGCTGGGAGAAGAAGTACATCGTCGTGGATGTTGACTCGACCGGATTGAACGTATCCAATGGCAACCAACCCAATGCCCTTCACATTGAAATATTGGTCCACTGGGAGTACTAACGGAGTTTTTCCTTTAGCTTCCAGTACGCTTTGAATATCATCCATCAACGCATACATTCGCTCTCTGAGGTGAGTCCCATCATTGATCTCGAAGGTCCACGGTGTGAGTCCTGCTTGCGTGAACAGATTCTTCACCTGATTCTGATCAACCCAAGTATCTTCAGGGGGATTGATGACGGCAATTCCTCGCTGGATGCCAGCACTCGCAAAAGCGACCAATACCTCACCAAGCGAAGAATCAATACCTGTGATTTCGATGATTCCTGCGTGGGATGTGGACAAAGCGCTAAGGAACGGAGGGAGACGTTCTGGAAATTTGGCAGGCCTGATCAACGATAGAATACGGACACCATTTGGGCCATTTTCCTTGTGAACGTAAGTATGAACGTCGCGTTGGTCGGTGGCTTTGGCAATGCTTCGAGCGAGTTCGTCTGACCCTATGACGGCGATGTTCAAGACGACCATGGTCGGCCGAGTTGGCGACGCTTGAATAATCAATGTCTGAACAAGCGCCGACCAGTATGAATCATCGCAACACCAAGACGATCGGCGGTCTCGGTGACCAATTCATCTCGGATTGACCCACCTGGTTGAACGATGGCAGCTACGCCAGCTTCAGCGGCAATCTCCACAGTATCTGGGAAGGGAAGGAAGGCATCAGACCACATGATCGAACCCTTCGTCTTGTCCCCGGCCCTGCGAATAGCGATGCGAGCAGCCTCAACACGGGATGTCTGGCCCGGCCCGATACCTATTGTCGAATAACCATCTGTGAGAATAATACAATTCGATGATGTCCACTTTGTTACAGACATACCTAAGCTAATCGAAACATCGTCCATGGCCGGAAATTCAATCTTACCAACTGAGCGAAATTCATCGATTTCGTGCAGTTTTGATGGTTGTTGGAAGAGGAGACTGCCCTCGATACTCCTGAATTCAATCGATGAAGCAAGACCTTTTCCCATTGTATCATTCAGGGTGAGGATGCGGCGACGTTCCTTGCGAGAGAGGTGTTGAAGTGCTGATTCATCGATTGAGGGGGCTATGATCACTTCAAGAAAATGGTCGGAAATGCACTCGCTTGTGGCTATATCAATCGAGGATGTGAAGGCAACCACACACCCAAACGCGGATTCCTCATCACTGGCAAGAGCATTCAACCACGCTTCTTCGGCAGTGGCTGCGAGCGCCACACCACATGGATTGTTATGTTTGATAATGACACAACCAACAAGTGATTCTGCATGATTGCTTATTCCCCGAGCAAGACCGACTGCCGCTTCCAAATCAAGGAGGTTGTTGTATGAAAGGGGGCCACCTGAATGTTGTTCCATTAATGAAGTGAAACCATCACTCAATGAAGGGGGGCTCAGTATGGAATGGCGGGAAGCGCCCTGATCGGGATTTTCACCATATCTCAATAACTCTGTAGGTTCTGTAACGAATAACATTGGGCGGTCCTGAGGTTCAAGGTCAAGTTCCCGCCAAAGACGATCTGTTATCGCAGCATCATGCGCTGTAGTGGTAGTGAACGCCAAAGCTGCAAGCTCCATACGCCGTTGTACATCAATATGAGTTGGATCTCCATTTATTTCAGAAAGTTCAGCAACAATTGATGAGAGGATGGAGGGGTTACAACTCACAAGGACATCGGAGTGATTCTTGGCTGCAGCCCTCAACAGAGCAACTCCCCCGATATCAATGAGTTCGACTGCTTCGGCTAAAGCAACCATTTCTGAATTATCATTGAAAGGATAGAGGTCAACATGAACAAGGTCGATAGGGACCCAAGAGGAACGTGTGAGTTCATCCATATCTGAACTCACGCCCCGGCGTGCTAGTATCGAGGCGTGGATTGCAGGATGTAGGGTCTTCACGCGGCCATCAAATCGTTCTGGTTCGCCAGTGAGGTCGGTGATTTCAATGACCTCAAGTCCTGCATCTGTAAGATTTCGGGCTGTGCCTCCAGTCGTGATAAGAGTCCAGCCAAGATCCACAAGAAGTGATGCTTGTTCTGCAATGCCCGTCTTATCCCAAGCGGAAAGAAGAGCAAGCCGTGGAGAATCATTCACACAGAGCCCTTCCTACCTATGACGCGATCGACACGTAGCAGCGAACATACACACTCTACCCCATGACTCAGAATCTGAATGACAATGACGAGTGGATCACGGACATCAACCATTGGACCAATGAGCCCAGTAGATTGAACACCAATGTTGAATCGATCTGGAGTGTGGAATGACCTCAACTCCAACAATCCATCCAGAATACTGCGTCCCGCATTCTCCAATAGAATTGCAGGGATTGACTCCAAAGCATCTGCAAAGGCCTCAGCGATTTGTCGGTCGTGTCGATTGAATCTAAGCGCTTGATGGCGTAGTTCCCTAGCTGCTGAAGTTTCCGCAGCACCACCACCGGCAAGACTTCGTTGATCGTCACTGGTGCATTCTAACATTCGAAGAGCGTCGTGAAGTTGACGGACGGTTTCTTCGACGTGAGCATCGCCTTGACCACCGATATCAAATGTGATGCTCTCTGGATTTTCGGCTTTGATGAACCAGCGCTCCTCCCACTCATCATTCAGATCCCTCGCATCAAAATGTACTTCAGTTGCTTTTCCGATGTCCATCTCTTCAATAACTTGTAATCTTTCCACAACACGAGCGCCAGTCACCTGTGCAACACGCTCAAGCTCCTTATGATCAACATCTGCAAGAACAATACGACCTTGCTGAAGCCATTGATGCAATACACGTCTATGAACCGGACCGCCAACAACTATCAGGTCTGCGTGTAGACTCTCAGGAATTGTAGCGAGTCGGTCAAGATGTGCTGCTTGGGCATCAAGCATGGCATGATATTCCTCTGCATTACCAACCTCAATCTCAATCGAACGATGATTACTAGATATTTCCACGCCTTGCTGAACTAGAATAACTCGCGCATCAGTGAGTGATTCAACACCAAAACGGGCTGGGCGACGCTTCTCAAGAATCGCTCCACTGACAAAAGTGCTATCGGTCAAGCTTCCAAGTCGTGACTTTGCCATCCATACGCGGTCACGTGGTGGAAGACGTTCAAGATGCTCGAATTGGTCATTCATCTGTGACAGTAGACTTAGGAAATGATCGCGTGATTCACCATCCCCCATCCCAGAAAGTGTGGCCCTAATCATGGCTTCCATATTTCTTGGTGTATTGGATTCCGATGTCGATGTGAGAAAGTCAAGTATCAGTTCAAGGGATTTGAGCCAGCCTTCGACGATTGAAAGGGGATGAATGCCGCGTTCAATCAGTGGTGCGGATTGGCTCATTAGGGCGCTTGCAAACAGAACTGTGCGTGTTGTACCATCTCCCATTGCAGATTCCTGCGCCGCTGCAAGTTCAACCAATTGTTTTGCGGCTGGATGGCGAACGAGAAGTTCCGCACAAATTTTGGCACCGTCCCTTGTAACGGACATTTCTCCATTCTTAGACCACAATAATTTGCGTTGTCCGTTCGGGCCAAAGGTTGGACGGAGAAGTTCACCGAAGGAATGGGTTGCTTGGGAGAACTTGGAGCGTACCTCTTCAGGTGGGAGAATGTGTTGATCCTCGGAGAGAAGATGTACTGGACGTGGCAGGTCCGGTGAAGTCACAGGACGGCGATAGACTATATTCGTTTGAAGTGACCTGTACCTAAGTTCAGAAGATAAAGGGTGTCGAGGGTTGCGGGGATGAATTCATTACGAGTGGTGACGACTGCCATGATCGGGTTCAAGAGTAAAGAACATCCAATAGACAAGTGCGGTCGTTATTGACGCAACC